>NZ_JAUBVF010000012.1:0-145130 GCF_036705685.1 Microcoleus sp. AT3-A2 | reverse complement strand
TTTTTTTTAATTAACTATTTTTATCGATTTTATCATGATCTTGCCTCTGTCTCACATTTATTTGAAATGACTATAATAAAAAATATTTACAGAGAAGTAAATTCTATCTCTCCCAAAATGAAGCTGAAACCATTACTAGGGTTGAGTCTAGTTCTAAAGTCGCTCAATCTCAGCGAGAAAAACTCGGCCTTCGGAAGCCGAGATTCCTCTGTAGCGAGGATTTCTGTAATCAAAGAGGATTACTGATCAATCGAGAGTGACAACTAGGAGGTGAAATACCAGGCCAGTCGAGTGATTCGCCGCCATTTGTTAACCTAGACTCCCTCCAGCGAGCTCAAAATATCTCCTTGTCAAAGTTAATTAGCTTTCCGTCAATTGCTTATTTCCGAAGTTTTTGCTGATTTACTTATTTTTCGTACCTGCGCGGCGTGTAAACCCAAACCTCTCCATATTTGCGGGGAATAATCCGAGTTTGACTCGAACCGACAATCACTAAAGTTCTCATGTCAGCGTCTTCCGGCTGGAATTCGCCGAGGGTGCAAACCCGCACAGATTGACCGGGCCGGCCGAGGTTTCGCCCTAGTACGACGGGGGTTTTAGCATCGCGACTTTGCAACAAAATCTCGATCGCCCTGGAGAGTTGCCAAATCCGCTGTTTCGAGATCGGATTGTAAAATGCGATCGCAAAATCTGCGATCGCAGCAGCCGAAATCCGCTGTTCAATGACCTCCCAGGGCTTGAGAATATCCGAAAGGGAAATCACGCAAAAATCGTGTCCGAGGGGTGCTCCGATCGCAGCAGCGGTTGCCTGCATGGCTGAAATGCCCGGTGCTACCCGAATATCGATGCCTTGCCATTCGGGTTTGGCATCAAAGTCGATCGCCTCAAACACCGCCGCCGCCATCGCAAAAATACCCGGATCTCCCGACGAAACCACGGCTACAGATTTACCGGATGCTGCTAAATCTAAGGCAAAACGGGCGCGATCGATCTCTTCGCGGTTGTCGGAATCGTGCCGCTTTTGTCCTTCCCGCAGGGTTCCAGCTAAGTCGAGATAAAATTTGTAACCCACCCAATCCGTGGCTTCGCGCAGAATTTCCTTAACCTCCGGGGACATCCAGGGCGCGCCTCCGGGGCCAGTACCGACGATCGCCAGTTTGCCGCGACTAATTCCGATCGCGCTAGCATTTATGGGTTCGGGGGCCAGGGCGATCGCGCAATTGAGTGCGTTTGGGCGATCGGACTCAATTAAGTGACTGTTTGCACCGGCTGCTGTCAGGGCAATTTGTGCGGCCTTATTTTCGATAAATTCAATTGAGTCTAATTCGACAAGTTCGGAGAGATTGAAAAAGCGGAGGGGGACTTTAAAATATTGTGAAACTGCTTCAAGTGCCGGATTTCCCATCTCCTCTTTTAATGCAAAAAATCCAGCAACAGAAGCTGGTGCTAAACCTGCATTTTCCAAGACTTGCTGGACAAATGAAACCGCTATTTCCGGCTCAATATTCGATAGCTTTGTCAGTGCAACTGCCACAATTTGCGGATGGTAAACTAAACAATCGGCCGTTGGCGCAATTGCTTTTTCGGTGACGCGGATAGTCAATTTTGCGTCGGGGGCGATCCTCTTCGAGGGCTTCGCTAACGGCAAATTGCTCTCGGAAAGCCAGCTTGCAGCCCCTTCTAGGCGTACTTTGGCCCCGGCGAGCAAATTTGAAATAAAAGTCTTCGCGTCCTCTGGATTCGCCAAATAATAGCCTTGGGGAGGACTCAGTAGCGCGGTGCGAAACCGGATATCTCCGGTGGTAGTAATTGCAGGTTTTACGCCGAGGGCGGCTGCAATCTCTCTGGCCAAATCATTAACGCCGTGCAAACCGCCCAACAGCGGTACGACGGCGCTTCCGTCTTCTGCGACGGCTAAAACTGGCGGTTCGGCGCGTTTGTCTGACAGCAGCGGGGCGAGGGTGCGGATGATTATTCCGGCGGCGCAGATAGCGATTATGGGGGTTTCTGTTGCAAACAATTCCCGCAATGTTTCGCCGAAGTTGCTAAAGTTGATGTCTGTGTTGGAAGTGCGATCTATTAAACCGTAAATCTGGGAACCGGGGAAATGTGCGGAGATTTTTTTGGCGATCGGCAGGCTGTTTTGACCTAAGATAACTATGGCGGGAGGAATTCTATTCACTGTTGTAAATATTGCTCTGTTTGGATTGGTTTGATTATTTTAATTGGTTCTTACATTAATAAGACATATTTGATGAACCGCGAAGGAAGAACAAGAAGTGAAGCAAGTAGTTTTTATGTTTTATTAGTGGTACAGGCATCTTGCCTGTGATCTTCTGCGATTAGTCTATCATTAAAAGAAGCAAATATTTCGAGGTGGGGCTGTGAAACGCATTGTCTTAATTGCAGGGTTTGAATCTTTTAATGCTGATTTGTACCGCAAAGCTGCCGAGTTGGCTGTTTCTGGCTGTCAGGGATTGGAAGTACGGGTTTTTAGCGATCGCGCCCTCGCAGATGAACCCGATACTGTAGCAGCCGCCCTCTCGAATGCTGATGTATTTTTCGGGAGTTTGCTGTTTGATTACGATGCGGTAATGTGGCTGCGGGAAAGGGTGCAAAATATTCCGATTCGCCTGGTTTTTGAGTCGGCTTTGGAATTGATGAGTCTTACTCAAATCGGTGCTTTTAAAATTGGCGACAAGCCGAAGGGAATGCCGAAGCCTGTTAAGTTTATTCTGGATAAGTTTAGCAATGGGCGAGAAGAAGATAAGCTGGCTGGTTATATCAGCTTTTTGAAGGTTGGGCCGAAGTTATTAAAATATGTGCCGGTGCAAAAAGTGCAAGATTTGCGTAACTGGCTGATTATTTATGGTTACTGGAATGCGGGCGGTGCGGATAATGTTGTCTCGATGTTTTGGATTATTGCAGAAAAGTATTTGGGGCTGAAGGTTGCAGAAATTCCGCCGCCCGTGGAAACTCCCAATATGGGTTTATTGCATCCTGATTATAATGGTTATTTTGAATCGCCTCGGCAATATTTGGATTGGTATCTCGGTAATCAAAGTGCTAGGGGCGGACAAGATGCCCCTTCCACAAAATTTGACACCAATTGGTTCCAAAATTCATATCAAGTAAAATCCCCTGTTGTAGGCATCTTGCTTTACCGGAAGCACGTTATCACCAAACAACCTTATATTCCTCAATTGATTCGCTATTTTGAAGATGCGGGAATTGTGCCTTTGCCGATTTTTATTAATGGCGTTGAAGGCCATGTGGCGGTGCGGGATTGGATGACGACTGCTGATGAAACTGCGCGCCGAAAACAAGGCAATATTGAAACTCTTTCGCTTTCTAAAGATGCTGTGGAAGTTGATGCGATTGTTTCTACTATTGGCTTTCCTTTGGTTGGCGGGCCTGCTGGTTCGATGGAAGGTGGGCGTCAGGTGGAAGTTGCTAAGCGCATTTTAACTGCTAAAAATGTACCTTATTTTGTGTCCGCACCTCTGCTGATTCAGGATATTCATTCTTGGACTCGTCAGGGGATTGGAGGTTTGCAAAGTGTGGTATTGTATGCTTTGCCTGAGTTGGATGGCGCGATCGATCCTGTTCCCCTGGGCGGTTTGGTGGGTGAGGATATTTATCTGGTGCCCGATCGCGCGAAACGCCTGACAAGTAGAATTAACAATTGGGTAAAATTGCGCCAAACTCCGCCATCTGAAAGGAAAATTGCGATTATTCTCTACGGGTTTCCTCCCGGTTACGGTGCGGCGGGTACGGCTGCTTTATTAAATGTACCGAAATCGCTGCTAAATTTCCTGCACAAACTTCAAGCGGCAGGTTATACGGTTGGAGAAATTCCGGCTGACGGTGAGGAGTTAATTCGTAGGGTAAAAGAGGCGGATGATGCTGCAACCGCAGATGGGGACGGATTAACGGGGATGAACGCAGATGGGAGGGGAGGGTTTGGCAATACTGTTAATGTCAAAAAGCTGGAGAAGTGGCTGGGGTATTTGTTAACAAGTCGTATCGAAAAACAGTGGAATTCTTTAACTGGTACGGGCATTAAGACAGACGGCGACGAGTTCCAAATCGGTGGCATTCAACTGGGGAATGTTTGGATAGGTTTGCAGCCGCCGCTGGGAATTTCGGGCGATCCGATGCGCTTAATGTTCGATCGCGATTTGACGCCTCACCCTCAATACGCTGCTTTTTACAAGTGGCTGCAAAATGATTTGCAAGCTGATGCTGTGGTTCACTTCGGAATGCACGGCACTGTTGAATGGTTGCCGGGATCTCCTCTGGGAAATACTGGCTATTCTTGGTCGGATATTTTGTTGGGAAGTTTGCCGAATCTTTATATCTATGCTGCCAACAATCCCTCGGAATCGATGTTGGCAAAACGGCGCGGTTACGGTGTTTTGATTTCTCACAACGTGCCGCCCTACGGTCGCGCGGGCTTGTACAAGGAATTGATGGCTTTGCGGGATTTGATTGCGGAATATCGGGAAGATCAGGCTAAGAATCATGTGCTGAAAGAGGCTATTTGCAAGAAAGTTTTAGATAGCGGTTTGGAGGCAGACTGTCCGTTTGAGGATGCTCAGAAATTGGGGATTGCTTTTAGTTTTGAGAATGTGGGAATGTTTAGTGCTGATGCTTTTAACCGCTATTTGGTGAAGCTGTACGAGTATTTGCAGGTGGTGGAATCTCGCTTGTTTTCTTCTGGTTTGCACGTTCTGGGGGAACCGCCTAATTCTGAGAAAATGACCTCTTATCTTGAGGCTTATTTTGGGGAAAGGTTATCACAGGAACAGGTGCAAACAATTGTTTCGCAAACAAGCACAGGCAAGATGCCTGTGCCACAAGAGGGGTTTGATGGGGTTTTTGAGGAGGGTTTGTTGGTGCGGGATTTGTTGTTGCAAACTTCGGATGAGTTGACTAATCTTTTGCGGGGTTTGAATGGGGAATATATTCTGCCGGCACCGGGTGGGGATTTGTTGCGGGATGGGGCTGGGGTATTGCCAACTGGCAGGAATATTCACGCTTTAGATCCTTATCGGATGCCTTCTCCTGCTGCTTATGAAAGGGGCCGCGAAATTGCTCGAAAAATTATTGATAAGCACCTTAAGGAACAGGGAAATTATCCTGAGACGGTGGCAGTGATGCTGTGGGGTTTGGATGCAATTAAAACGCGGGGCGAATCTATTGGTATTCTGCTGGAATTGGTGGGGGCTGAACCTCTAAAAGAAGGTACTGGCCGCATTGTTCGCTATGAATTAAAACCGTTAGCTGATGTCGGTCATCCCCGGATTGATGTGTTGGGAAATCTTTCGGGGATTTTCCGAGATAGCTTTGTGAATATTATTGAATTGTTGGATGATTTGTTTGTGCGGGCGGCGGATGCTGATGAACCGGAATCGGAGAATTTTATTCGCAAACACGCTTTAATTTTGCAGGCACAAGGTGTGCAGAATTATTCGGCAAGGTTGTTTTCTAATCCGGCTGGGGATTTTGGTTCTTTGGTTAACGATAGGGTTGTGGATGGCAGTTGGGAATCGGGGGATGAGTTGGGGAAAACTTGGGAAAGTCGCAATGTTTTTAGTTACGGGAGGAAGGATAAGGGGGAAGCGAGGCCGGAGGTTCTGACTCAGTTGTTGCAAGGGTGCGATCGCATAATTCAAGAAATTGATTCTGTGGAATACGGTTTGACTGATATTCAAGAGTATTATGCGAATACTGGCGGTTTGAAGAAAGCCGCAGAAAAGCAGCGCGGCAAAAAGGTTAATACGAGTTTTGTAGAAAGTTTTTCTCAGGATACCACTCCGCGCAATTTAGAAGATTTGCTGCGCTTGGAATATCGAACTAAGTTGCTAAATCCTAAGTGGGCTAACGCGATGGTCAATCAAGGTTCGGGTGGCGCTTATGAAATTTCGCAGCGGATGACGGCGTTAATTGGTTGGGGCGGAACGGCTGATTTTACTGATAGTTGGGTTTACGATCAGGCGGCTGATACTTATGCTTTGGATGAAGAGATGGCGAAGAAGTTGCGGGAGGCAAATCCTGAAGCTTTTCGCAATATTGTCGGCAGAATGTTGGAGGCTAACGGGCGAGGTTTTTGGCTGCCGGATGCGGATAAGTTGCAGCAGTTGCGCGAGTTGTACGAGTTGACTGATGAGAAGATTGAAGGGGTGACAGTGTAGTGTTTTTAGTCTAAATATTAACTGGTTCCTAGGCTCTGCCTGGGAACCGATATCCAGAGGCTCTGCCTCGCCAGCTTCCATGAAAATTGGAGGCAGAGCCTCCGGATCTGCGTTACCAGGCAGAGCCTGGTAACGAGTAGAATTCGAGATTAAATACCTCGATCGCCCTGCGGTTTTGTTACAGGAACTGACGGTTTATTGTTTGGAGAATTAAGAGCTCGATCGACCATATCTCCAAAGGGAACAAACTGCGGTGCAGACGATGGACCTCTGCTGGTTCTCAACGTTGTAACGGGCCCGCTGCCGTCTTGGGCAAAATTAATCAATCTCGTTAAAGCTTCACCGGGATTTTTAGCATTGCGCTTGTCTAGGGTGAACAGCAGATTTTGAGAGTTGCAGCGCCCCCGTCCGTTCACGTAACAAACTACTGGCAAGTTATTAAGAGTTCCTGTTGTTAACTGCAAATTGCTCAATTTTCCGCCATTCTGGGCAACAGCTTTGGTCAATCTATTGGAAACAATTTGACAGCGCTGCCAAGGTGTATATTCGCGGCCGAACTCGGTAGATTGCCACAGAATCATCGGATCTGTCGTGACATTTCCCCGCCGCGCAATTGTGGCAATATTACGACCGGAAGTAACGCACTGAAATGTTGTTCTAGTGTTATTCCAGTTGCTGGCTGGACCTGCTTGCACTTGGCTTGCAAAGGCGACAGTACCGGCGAAAACTAAAGCGGATGCTAATAAGGGTGCAGTCAATTTCATAATAACTCCCGCCACTAAGGCAGCTAAATTTATGTAGGAAGTCATAGTTGTAGGGACAGGGCAGTGTCCCTACCTATTCAAATTCCGCTGGTTGACTGTCGCACCCGGATATTTTTCAAATATTAAATTAGGTTAGTTGCACCTCATATCTGTAGGTACATGGCACTGCCGTGTCCTTCTTTCCAAACTTGGGAACGCGGCTTTAGGGAGACGGCAGTCCCGTGTCCTTGTTTCAAAACTTCCAGGCCACTGCGGCACAAGTTTCCTAGATAGTCTTTTTAGCTACATTCTGCAAAGCCAGGAGAGTCAACAATGGTAAGTAAAACTACAAGGACAGCTCCGAAATTGGCTGGCAAATAACTTTTTATGAAACCTCGAATCATTGTTTGCGGGTTGGGCCACACGGGACACAAGATTTTTTGTTTGTTGAGACAGCAAGGAGCGATTGTGGTTGGTATTAGCGATCGCCCAATTCGCGGCGAAACTTCTGATGTGGTTGTCGGTAATTTGCAAGCAGCTTCTACCTTGTTGGCAGCAGGCATTCAAAATGCTCACACTTTAGTAATTGCAGCAGACGATGATGCTGTGAATTTGGCAATTTTGATGCAAGCGAGGATTCTCAATCCTCAGATTCGTACCATTAACAGATTGTTTAATACTAGCTTGGGCGACAGAATTGACCACACTTTGCCCGAACACACTTCCATGAGCGTTTCATCATTAGCGGCTCCGGTTTTTGCCTTTGCGGCTCTCGGAAATCAGGCGATCGGACAGTTACGTTTGTTCGATCGCACTTGGCCGATTCACGAAGAATATATCGATGAAACACATCCTTGGAAAAATCGCAAACTCAGCGATTTGTGGGACGATCGATCGCGAATGTTGATTTATTATCTCCCGGCTGCTAACAAAACTGATTTAGTATCGGCGGTGCTTGCCGATCGGCAGTGTCAGCAGGGCGATCGGCTAATTGTTGCCACTCAGCCGACTATCCACAGTCCCCAAACAACTTTAATCCCAAAACTGCTCAAAACATTAACTAGGCTGCACAGATTTCAGCAGCACAGCCAAGCAGCAGTAATTGTTGTACTGACGCTGCTGTCAATGATTGCTGTTGCTACTGCCACCTATATTTGTGTTGACAAGCATATCTCAATTGTCGATTCTCTTTATTTTTCAGTAGGGATGATTACCGGAGCCGGAGGCTATGAAAAAGTGGCCGAACAAGCTCCTGAAAGCATTAAACTATTTACAGTTGTCATGATGTTAGTTGGAGCCGGCATCATCGGCATCTGCTACGCGCTGCTCAACGATTATGTATTGGGAACTCGCTTTACCGAATATTGGGATGTGGCGCGAGTGCCGCAGCGCAATCATTATATTATCTGCGGACTCGGAGGAATGGGTATCCAAATTGCTAAAGAACTACACACTAACGGTTACGATATTGTGGTGATCGAGCAAGATCCGAACAGTCGATTTCTGAGCACGGCTCGCTCAATGAAAATTCCGCTCATTCAGGGAAGTGCCAGTTTGCCCGCAACTCTGGAAGCTGCTAATGTTAAGCAAGCGGCAGCACTTTTGGCTGTTACTAGCAGCGATATGTCTAATGTTGAAATTGCCTTGAGTGCTAAAGGATTGGCACCCAAACTATCGGTTATTGTCCGCAATCAAGACCCACATTTTGCTTTGATGGTGCAGCAAGTTTTTGAGTTTGAAGGAGTTTTGAACCCGACGGAATTGGCGGCTCCTGCTTTTGCGGCGGCGGCAATTGGAGGCCGAATTTTGGGAAATGGAATGACTGCTGACAGTCTCTGGGTTTGCTTGGCCACATTGATTACGCCAAACCATCCTTTCTGCGGCCAGCGCATTCAAGATGCTGCTAAGTCTGCTGATTTTGTGCCTCTTTATGTGGAAACTAAGTGTCAAACTCTCCACGGCTGGGATTTGCTGAATTGTTGTCTGAGTGCGGGGGATGTTTTGTATTTGACGATGCCGGCGAATCGGTTGGATCTACTGTGGAGAACGACCTCGGAATTAATTAAAACTTAATGGTTTTACGCCGTAATTTATGTTGCCGATCGCTCAATTGCAACTGCAAACCTGATAAAATGGGTTCTGTCTAGTAAATAAGACTTACGACTAATCCTCTGAAATCCGGTTTCTTAGGGCAAGTTCTAGTATAAATAATCAACAGACTCTCCATTAGTTGCGATTTAGAATGAGAAAATTTTTAGGATTAGTTGTGTTTGGGATGATCGTGGCGATCGCCTCTGTAGCTGTCGCCGCTCAACCTTTGTTCGTCGCTTATCCTCCGAGTAACCACAAAACTACAGCAGATCGCATCTTTTTTATCGGTACAGCGCCCGCACCGGGACAAGTTTTAGTAAATGGCAACCAAATTTCGCGCACCGCATCCGGGCATTTCGCCCCGACTTTTCCGCTGCAACTCGGCGAAAATGTCTTTACATTGCGTTACGAAAATCAGGAAGTCAAAATTAAGGTGACGCGCGAGTCGAATCAGCCGGAAGTCCCTCTAGGATTGGCTTTTGCTAAAGATTCCCTGACGCCGAAAGTCGATGTCGCGAGTTTGCCGGGAGAATATATTTGCTTTGGGGCGATCGCACCTGCGAATGCTCAAGTTTCGGTAAAATTGGCGGGAGTTACTATTCCTTTAAAAGCGCGATCGCAAGTCGAACTACCCGACAACAAATCTGTACTATTAGGTGAAAACTCCCCGATCCAAAAAGGCGGCAGCCAACAGTATCAAGGCTGCGGTAAAACCCCTGAAAACGCCCTCTCATCTAAGGGAGAAACAGTTGATTTAGGTGCGCCATCGTTTGAACTAACAATGAACGGTCAAACTATCAGCCAACAAGGTACTGGCAAAATTTCTATTCTCTCTCCGGCGGATTTAGAAGTAGCAGAAGTAACAGCAGATCCTGGTGTCGCCAGAACCGGGGCAAGTACAGATTTTTCTCGGATGACACCGCTGCCGAAGGGAACGCGAGCAACAATTATCGGGCGCGAGGGAGAATGGCTCCGACTCGATTACGGTGCTTGGATTAAAGCAGCGGAAGTCCGAATTGTCAAGGATACAGTGCCTCCGCGATCGATTATTCGCAGCGCCAGCTCGCGTCAAGTTTCCGGCTGGACAGAGGTGTTATTTCCCTTAGAAACACCCGTCCCAGTCACTGTGCAAGAAGGAGAACGCACTTTCACATTAACCCTGTACAATACTACCGCTCAAACTGACATTATTCGCCTCTCTGATGACCCGGTAATTTCGCGTTTGGAATGGCAACAAATCGCGCCACTGCAAGTACAATATACTTTTAATCTCAAATCTGCCCAGCAGTGGGGCTATAAATTGAGATACGAGGGCACAACTTTAGTGCTGTCTTTAAAAAACCCGCCGGCGAATACAAGCATGATACCTGTGTCGCAAGCAAAGCCGCTGTCGGGAATTAAGATTCTCATCGATCCTGGACACGGTGGGCCGGAGGATGGAGGTGCGGTGAGTCCAGTGGGAATTAGGGAAAAAACAGTAGCTTTAACGGTTTCAAAATTGGTGCGAGAGGAATTGATAAATCGGGGCGCGAATGTGCTAATGACGCGGGTAGAAGATGTCGATTTGGATTTGCCGCCAAGGGTGGAAATGATTCAAAAAGAAGAACCTGCGATCGCAATTTCAATTCACTACAATGCTTTGCCGGATAACGGGGATGCCATTAAGACTAAAGGCGTCGGCGCTTTCTGGTTTCACCCGCAAGCGCACAGTTTGGCAATGTTTTTGCACAATTATTTAGTTGCCAAGTTGAACCGTCCGAGCTATGGTGTATTCTGGAACAACTTAGCCATGACTCGTCCTGCCGTTGCTCCATCTGTTTTAATGGAATTGGGATTTATGATCAATCCCGAAGAGTTTGAATGGATTGCGAATCCCACAGAACAGAAGAAGTTAGCTGAGGCGATCGCCCAAGGTGTTACCGAATGGTTTGCCTCTGTCAAATAACAGTTAGTAGTAAGGACTGAAGTCCTGCTCAAAAAGTTTATAGTCAGGACTTCAGTTCGCTCAACCCAAGGAAATGAAATAATGCTAATTTTTTCTCAATCAAAAGCCTTTTTTATTGCAGCCGTCGTTGCAACTTTTAGCTTCTCACTTTACAGCTTTCCTGTTTTCGGAAATCAGCAAAGCCTGGCTCCCGCAAAAGCAGAAGCTTTAAAAAAGCAAACTCATTGTTCATTTATTACAGGTGAAGGTGGCGCGGTTAACATTCGCAAAGGCCCAGGCAATCAGTACCCGGTTGTTGCTAACTTGAAAAGAGGAGACGGAGTTAGGGCTGTCAGCAGACAAGGTAATTGGGTGAAAATTGCGGCCCGATTTTCGGGAAATCCTCCTAATGAAACTTTGACAATCCTTGACGGTTGGGTGAACAATCAATTTATTAATGGCTGTTCCGAAGACCAATTTGACAGGTGGCGGCAATAGGGGATTTCGTAGATACTGTCTTGACCTGTCAAGGGGTAGCAGTCAAATAATTGGGGTCGAAAGGCTTTTGGGATTTTAAAATCCCAAAAGCCAAATGCACCAGTTTCCTCATCAGCGCACCAATCACCTGCATTTTGACCTTTCCACGACCCAATAATCGTTCACTCATAGCTTTGAGTAACGGGTTATGACGCATCGCCACTACCGCAGGCATATATAATGCCTTTCGCAGTCGGACATTGCCAGTGCAGGACAAACGAGTTTTGCCCTTAACCGAAGTCCCAGAAGTGCGTTCGCTGGGAGTTAAACCGGCATAGGCTGCTAATTGACGAGCATTATCGTAATCAGAAACCTCACCAATTTCAGCTAATAATACAGAAGCTGTTAAATCACCAATGCCAGGAATTGAGGTCAACAGCTCACGCTGTTGTTTTAAATGTGGATGTTGGTCAAAATGGTCACTAATCAGTTTTTTGATCAGTTGTTGTTGCTCTCTTAGATACTCTAAGTGTGCCAGGGTAAGGCCAGCAACAGTTGGCGTAGCTGTTTCCAAACGGTTTTGTTCGCTCGTCATCATTTCTGTGACTGATTCTAGCCGTCGCAACAAAGCTTGTAATTCCTTGACTTCGGGCGCGGTTGGTGTCCACAGAGATGGTTTCATCGCCGCACAAAAACGAGCAATCAGTGCTGCATCTACGGAGTCGGTTTTAGTTCGCAGAAGTTCGCTTTTAGCAAACCCTTTAATCCGGGCCGGATTGACGATACTTACCTGAAACCCAGCCCCATAGAGGAATTCGGCTAAAGCTTCCCCGTAAATGCTAGTAGCTTCCATACAAGCATGGATAGCGACTACACTTTGTTGTTTGAGCCAGTTATGTAAACTCTCAAACCCTTGAGTATTGTTAGTAAACTTTTTGGGTTTAGTCGCACGGCTTTCAGTCAGCAATGAGACATAAAAGTCTTTTTTACTGATGTCTATGCCTAAGACTGTTGATGTCATTTTTGGCTCCCAATATACTCCGATTTATGAAAGAACCGACAGGCAATTGAAGACTAACGAGAGTCAATGCAGGCTTTCCCGACGATGCCGAGAGCCTAAGATACTGTCCAGTTTGTGCGCGCCTGTCATCAGTAATGGGAGCTTATCTACACAACAGACTTGCGAAAGTCTAAGGGGCGGGCCAACTTCACCGATTTCTGATGTCCTTAAACAACACTTTCTGCTGAAACTTGCACCAAGGCGCTACATTTTTCTTGTTTCTTTAGATTTACCCCTACTTGATAGAGCGATCACCTATTTGATGAAGCGATCGCCTGCTTGACGGTACGATTGCCTGCTTGACGGTACGATCGCCTGCTTGACGGTACGATCGCTACACCAACTCTTTTAAGATACAAGGGGCGGGTTTTACAGACAATATATAACGAGTACAAACAATCTATATAAACCCGCCCCCACACCACAAATAACCTACATGAACCTTTATTTTCTCGCCGCAGAAAAACATATATGGGGATTTACCGTTGGGTGGGGGCGGGTTTACTATATTGTCGATTATTAACAATTATTCTCGGTGAAACCCGCCCCTACGTTCGGCGGTTGAAACCGCAACTACACTTGCCTTGCCTCGGCGCAACGCGAGACTTTAAAAAAGGAGATTTAAAACCGGATGTCATGTAAAAAAAGTCGATCGCCCTGATTCATTCTTGCATTCTCAACCAGCTAAACACCTGTTCGGCAGTGATATTCAGGGGAATCATTTCGGGCACAGGAAGGACATCGCTACCTTCGCAGAATTGCGGTTGTTGGTTGGGCAAAAATGCTAAGATCGATCGATCGTCTGGATCGATTAGCCACCCCAACTGACAATTATGTTGCAGACAGTGAATAATTTTTCTAGTGACGCGATTTGAGCTTTGTTGTGGCGAGAGAATTTCGATCGTCCAATACGGCGCAATTCGCACATCATCCACTGGTTCGCCGCTCTCATCAAATTGAATCTGTTCCCACAATAGTACCGCAATATCTGGAACAATCGAGCGACCGCCAAACGTACACCGCAACTCTGGAAAAGCGTAAGCTATCTTGGGTTCCTCTACCACTTCATTAATGACACGCAGGAATTGCCCCTGGAGACGAGAATGTTTAGTTTTCGGCATAGGTTTTTGGATAATTTCCCCCTCAATGTATTCGCTAGCAGGTTTAGTTTCTGGCAGTTTCAAAAATTCTTCCAGGGTGAAGCGCCTAGTTGCGACTGTCATAAATAAATTCCTCAATTCTACCTATCTTCAGTGTAATTCAAAAATTATTTATTTTGCATAATAATGGTGTTACATAGCCTAATTTTGCGGAACAATCTGTTGTTTAAATTCAAACAAATTAGGATTTGAAGGGTCATAAAAAGCCCGCAACCAATGCACGTTGGGAGAACCAAAAGTTTCAACTCTCGTAAAATTTTTCATTCTCGGTAGTTGAGTCTCATCAGTAAAATAGGGTAAAGGTTTATCGATGCGGAAATAGTGAGTATCGCCGTGGACGAATACAACCTGCCCTGGGAAATTGCCTGTTTCTGTTTCCAGAGTTGCGATAAAATCGTTGTAGCCGCTTCTTCTTTTGTCCGTCGGATCGAGTTCAAATCCCGGATTTGCCTGTGCAACTAACACAATTCCTTTGCTGTTGCTGCGTTTGGCTAAAGCAAAACATTCTTTGATCCAGGCTAAGTTAGCCCAATTGCGATCGGCATATTCTGCATCTGCTTCGGGAGTGCGGCCAAAATTGTTGTTGCTTCCCGGCATATTAATGGCAAAAAATACAATGCCATGATAAATCCAGCGGACATTTTCGCGGTATTTAGCAAACTGCGGGTTTTCGCTTTGACGGGTGAGAGTTAAGGTGCGCTTTCCCAAAGTTTGATTACGTTGGTTGAAGATTTCCCGCAGTTTAGCGAGTCTTTCTACTGGATCGTAACTGCCGTTATTTGAACGGTGGCAATCTGTCCATTCATTATCGCCATAAACAAGAATAAACGGCATCTCAAAATTGTCAAATAACTGCTTGCGGCTGACAAAAGTTGCATCATCGCAGACACTAGAACCGTTTTTAATATCGCCGTCGTGGACTACAAACGCTGCGGGCGATCGATTAATATCTGCAATCAAATTCGGAAATTGTGCTTCCTGTTTGACACTGTAGGGCAAATCGCCAATTAAGGCAAATTCAAAAGGTCTATCGCCAGAAGTTTGAGCGTAAGTCAAAACACCAAAACCCGTAATTGATACAAAAATAATAAAGGTAAGAATTAGATAGTTTTTTTTCATTTATTTAACTGTAACTAAATGAGTTATGATACCATATAAGCCGACAAATCACTCTCAAAAATTATGGATTTTTGTCGGTTGCTCTCGCTAATTGCCATGCTTTCGATCGCAGGCTGCAATATCCAAACGCCACAAACCAACACACAGCCTACAGAAAGTCGTAGCTTGCGGGGCGGGACGCCATCGCCAATTGCAGCCCCTGTTCCCGCCAAACCAAAGTCTGAAATCAAAGAAGCAACACTAATTGCTGTCGGCGACATTATGATGCACAGTACCCAAACGCGATCGGGCTACGACGCAAAAAAGAAAACATATAATTTTGACAATTTCTTCGCACCAGTTAAAAGTATCTTGTCAACAGGCGATTGGGTGATCGGAAATCTCGAAACACCTTTAGCGGGCGAAGATGCGGGCGGATATACGGGATATCCGCTATTTAACGCACCGGCTCAATTAGCGGATGCTACTAAAAAAGCTGGATTTAATATCTTGACAACTGCGAACAATCATGCTTTAGACCGTGGAGAAAAAGGGGTAATTAGGACGATCGCCAATCTGAGCGATCGCAAAATTGCTTCCACAGGAACAGCCACATCAGCCGCCGCAGCCGATCGCACTTTAATCAGCACCAAAAACAACATTTCACTAGCCATGCTAGCCTACACCTACGGCACAAACGGCATTCCCATACCCAAAGGCAAAGATTACTTAGTTTCCCTAATCGACGAAAAAAAGATAGTCAAAGACATTGCCAAAGCCCGCAAACAAGGAGCAGATATTATCGCAATTTCCCTGCATTTTGGCGACGAATATCAGCGACAGCCAAACACCCAACAAAAACAATTAGTGGAAAACCTATTAAAAGCTGGTGCAGACATCATTCTCGGCAGCCATCCCCACGTCGTCCAACCTTACAAAATTTTTAACTTTCCCGGAAAAAATGGCAAAACTCGCAAAGCTGTAGCAATTTATTCAATGGGAAACTTCATTTCCGGTCAGAATAAAAAATATACAGACTTAGGCGTAATTTTGCAAGTAAATATTCGCAAAACCTTTCCCGAAAAGACCACAGAAATTACCAGCATCAAAACCTTTCCGACTTGGGTACACCGCTATACTCAGAACAATAAAACGAACTATCGAGTTTTGCCCTTAGAAACAACTGTCAGCCAGAAAAAAGATGCACTGCTAGCAACTTCACAGTATCCTGTTTTAGCAAAATATTTGCAGGATATGAACAATCATCTTAACTCTTTGGAGAGTCAGAAAAAATCCAAATAATTTGGCATTGAGAATTGGGAATTGGGCCTTAGTTATTGGAATTGGAGGCCTAGCCTAGAGATTTGTATTCCCAGGCAGTGCTCATTGCTAAGGTAACAGCTTAAGCTAGGAAAGCAATCATGTATCCAACGGAAGAGGGTGTAGTGGAGTAGAGCGACTTTTCTTTTTGTGATTATATTCTTCCGATACGCCAAGATAATCAGATGGTTGATATCTGCCGAATATCTCAGCGAAAATGTTAGGCAATTTTCGATAAGGAGAAACACCCATATCTTTAAGCATGATGTCAATATATTGTTGGAAGCGAGTGTTGGTCGCACAGGATCGCGAAGGTTCAAATTGAATATTTGCGCGTTTCCACTGGCGGATATATTCAATACTTTTTTCCATATTCTCGCTGGAAGGTAACTCAAGTTCACCCCGCAAGTAAGCACACAGCCATTGTGTGGCGATCTCGACTGCTGGCACGTGCATATATCCATGATTGAACCCGGCAAAGGCAATGCCAGTAATGCGAGGATGAAGCAAGTGGCGATATAACTGCACGCCATCTGGTTCGATTTCCAACATTTTTCGATATTTATCAGGCAAAAATGGAAAAATCGGCGTTTGCGAACCCAAAGATAGAACGACTAAATCGCATGGAATCTCGCAACCATTTTTCAATTTTACTGCTTCTGGCGAAAAACCAGATAATTCTGCACGGTGGGGCGAGATTTTTCCTTCTGCAATAAACGGATAGTAATCATCAGGCGCAACCGCTGTGGCTGAACGTAAATCAGGCAATAGTTTGTGGTCTGGTTGTACAGCTTTGATTCTACCTTGGGCGGCTTGGCTTTTTCCAGAAACATTTCGCTGAACTTGAAAGCGGAAGATGGATGCAATCAAATCCCAAAAACCTGAAACAATGAAGCCAAGGCGATTGTGCAGGAAACGTTCAATGGCGGTTGGATGTGCCCAACTTGTCATCATCACTGTTCCAAAACGGCTGAATAATGCGTAGGTAAAATGTACGCCCAAAATCCATTCTGGGATAAGCCAGCGCGGTGTACGAAATACATGATTTACTTGCGCGCCTTGTTTTGCTGCGAAAGTCGCCATGTCTAAGGCGCTCTTTCCGAAGCCAACGATTACAACTCGTTGATTATTGAATACATCAAGCGTGTGGACATCCCGTTCAGTGATGATTTTACCGCCGAAATCTTCTATACCTGGAAATTCAGGTTGATACTTTCCTTCTGTATATTGCCCAACTGAGATAACAACGTATCCAAATAATTCTTCGTGAACGCCATCCTGATTTTTATATCTTAATAGCCAGCCATCTTCTGTTTCTTTGAGTTCGATAACTTCGTGATTTAACCGCACATCAAGCTTTAGATGGTTGACCGCTTGCTCCAAATAATTCAGGATTTGTTCTCCGGTGGGATGTAAATCAGGCGTGAATGGCCAGGGAAAATCAGATAAATGATACTGTTCCCTGATATTTTGCAGGTGTACGTTTGGGTATGCAAGTGCCCATACTCCGCCAATCTTTTCGGATTTCTCGAAAACAACTGCTTGGAAACCATTTTTCTGGAGAATATTGGCTGTCGTAATGCCTGATATTCCCGCGCCAATAATGGCAATTGGCATACCGTTTTTGTATTGCATATATTTGAGTCTCCAGATTGGGTATGGGTATTAGAATAATTTTACTAAGGCACTGACAAGCAACCGGAAAGCCTTGCACTGAGAAGAGTTTAAATCGATCGCTCTCAAAAAGACAGAGGCGTTGTCACCCCGTCAGATCCGCGACCTTAACCCCAACTGCTGATAGTAGCTTAGTTGGTTATAGACGCTTGGGGGATAGGAATTCTTGCAGTCTGGCTGCTATAACCTCAGTTGAGGCGAGCTGGCACATTCCGATCGCCCCAAGGATGTAACTAATAACTAATAACTAATAACTGCTTAATTAACCAAGCGATCGCCCCTTCAACATCAGCAACCTGCTCAACATCGGGAATCTGCGGGCGCTGCACCATCACAACCGAAATTTCCAGTTCCCTCGTCGCAGCAATTTTAGCATAAGTAGCACCGCCGCCGCTGTTTGTGCTAACAATTGTATCAATTTGATATTGTAATAGTAACTGCCGCTCGTCTTCCAATGAAAAGACCCCCTTGCTAATAAAAATTTACCGTTAGGTACAGGAGTATTTAGTGCAGGAGGAGTGATCGCCCGCATCAAAAACCAAATAGTCACTGATGTAGGGTGCGTCAGGGAAAACGATATTACCCCAAATCAGGGCACGGCAGTCCCGTTTGCCTACAAATCGGGCGATCTTTACATCCGATCCGTGCGATCGGGCGATCGACAAAATTGCTGTAGGGAAAGCGCACTACCCTTTCCTGACTGCCGTTTGCTTACCCGCAGTTTTTTTAAAGTCGCATAAATTTTCAGTAAATACCGATCTACACACTCGCCCAACCCACAGTTAAAATATACTCAATAAAAAATAGCTCCTCCTAGCTGTTTTTTGGGCCAGCTAAATATCAGGGAGTGCATCTACGTGTCAATAAATAAAACGCTCAAAGGCAGAGCCACTACACCTGCCGCCGGTTTTACAATGATTGAGCTATTGATAATGATTTTAATCATAGGAATATTTTGTGCGATCGTCGCCCCCTCTTGGCTAATGTTTATCAACAATCACCGTTTAAAGCTATCGCTCGATCGAGCTTATTGGGCAATGGAACTTGCCCGCAGCAACGCCAAACGCGACAAAACCTCATGGCAAGCCAGCTTCAAACAAGTCGGAGAAAATGTACAGGTAGCAATTCATAAATCCGACATTTCCCCAGCCCAAGTACCAGCAAACCAATGGAAAAGCTTAGAATCGCAAATTCAGATAAACACAAATGATACAACATTGCTCCCAATCAATGATCAAAATGAACACAAAGAAAATGGAACAATTCGGCGAGCCATGTTCAATTTCCAAGGCTGCCCCGTATACAAAATCAGCGACGAGTGCGGCCTAACAAATCATCGAGCAAAAGGAAACCTCACACTATCTCATCCTAATCTCAAAAATGGCGATCGCTGCGTCATAATCTCTACAATTTTAGGACATACACGCACCTCCAAAAGACAAAGCAAACCCAATGACAAAAATCGATACTGTTACTGAATTCAGATGACCCACAGTCAGGACACGGCAGCGCCGTTTCCCTACAAATCGGGCATGGTTACATCCGAGCATCGGGCGATCGATTATTTTGGGGCGCAAGAAACGGCATTGCCGTGTCCTCAATAGTCCTGTTGTCGATCGTTACATTCGATCGCGCGCTCAATTTTCTTGAGGTAGGGAAACGGCACTGCCGTCTCCTCAATAGCCCTGTTGTCGATCGTTATATTCAAGATCAATTCCTGACGCCACATCTCAGATATAATCAACTACTTCTTACTCGGCGCAATCTTCTCAATAGAAATCAACGCCTCCATCACCGACTCCACAATCGGCGCCGCCACCGTACCCCCCGAAGAACCCTCCTTCGGCTCATCAATCACCGCCAAAACCACATACCGAGGAGCCTCCACAGGCATGATCCCCACAAAGCTAGTAATAATCGCCTTGTCTGAATAACCCCCACCAGAATTAGCTTTTTGAGCCGTACCCGTTTTCCCAGCAATCCGATACCCAGGAATTTGTGCAGCTTTCCCTGTACCACCATCAACCACAGTTTCCATCATTTCTAAAACCTGCTTAGTAGTTTCCGGTGAAAAAACCTGCTTCGGAACAGCCCTCGGAAGTTTCCAAAAAGCTTGACCATCCCTATCAAAAAGTCCCCGCACAACATGAGGAGTCACCAACTTACCGCCGTTGGCCAAAGCTCCATTAAGCTGCACCAACTGCATCGGAGTTATCGAAAAACCCTGACCAAAAGCAGTAGTGGCAACTTCCACAGGAGAATTAATAAATTGCTCTCGATTTTTAAGCTGGCTGGTTACTTCAAAAGGCAAATCAGTTCCCGCAGTTTGTCCGAGTCCGAGTTTTTCTAAAGCTTGATAGTAAAGAGAAGGTTTCATGGTTCTCATGATGTGCACCATCCCCACATTACTAGAATATTTCAAAATCTCAGTAACAGTCGAAGGGCCGCGCGCGCCTGCTCTTTGGTAATCGGAATTTTGGATAGTCCAGGGATTCATGTAAATCCGACCTTCATCGTTAAACACAGTATTAGGTTTCACCGCACCCGCTTCCAGAGCGATCGCCACATTAATCGCTTTAAAAGTCGAACCAGGCTCATAAACATCAGTTACAGCCCAATTTTTATAGCGCGACAAATCGAAATTAAAATATTGATTCGGGTCATAAGAAGGTTCCGCTACAACTGACAGTAACTCCCCATTACGGGCATCCATCACTATCACTGTGCCCCGCTTCGCATCGTGTTGCTTCATTTTTTCCTTAAGCGCATTTCGGGCAGCCCGCTGCAAGCGACTGTCGATCGTCAGTTGTAATTTCAAGTCATCAAGCTGCACAAATCCCGCCGTCAGGCGATCGGGAACCCAATTCCCATTGCTCGACCTGCTAAACTGAATCGACGGCATCGATCGTTCCAACAAATTCTGCTGGCTGTATTCCACCCCGGCTTGTCCCTTCCGTTCCCCGTCCACATAACCGAGGATATCCGCCGCCAACTCCTGCTGCGGGTAAAAACGCTGCTGCTGCCGCAGCAACTCCAAGCCATCGACCAGACTCTCTTTAATTTGCATCCCAGCGACGCGATCGGCAACCTCTTGAGGCAGAGAGTCAGCAATTGTAATACCGCTTTCAGCAAGATTAAACCTGCGTATCAATTCAGTTTCCGACGTAGTGCCCGGACTCAGTTCGATCGCCAGCATCGGAGCCAACTTAGCAGCAATTTCCGCCTTCGAGTGGTTAAACAACTTCGGGTGAGCGTAGAGCGTGTACACCTGTCTGTCGATCGCCAAAACATTTCCTGCGCGGTCAATTATCGGGCGTCTCGGTACAAACGGCTTCGTTTTGAGAGTTTGCTGCTGCTCGGCCTGTTTACGTAGCGCCGGAGCTCGCGTCACCTGCAAATAAAACAAATTCACAGCCAGCCCCAGCCCCCCCAGCATCAACACCGCCCACACCGCCCACAAACGGAACTTGCTGCGCTTTAAACGCTCCACCGGTCGTCCCCAAGATGAAGCCGTCTGTTGTGGCGAGCGGCCGAAACTGCCGGAAGATCTAGGTTTGGCTGGTTTTTCCCACCCAGTACGCGCGGCGAAGCTATCCCGTAGGGAATCGCCCGCCTGTTTTGTGCGTTTGAAATTCGGCGATCTGTAGCGGTCAAAACGGGGGTCGTAGCTCATGGCATTAAAAATTCAATAGCAAGTTAGAGCGTTTTAGAATTTAGAATTTATAACTTAAATCTCAAAAGATAAAATTCACCACTTGGGAATGAGCAGTCCCTATCAGGGTTTGGATCACATCTACAGTTGCATTCTGTTTTTTGAAGAAGTGGTCTTAATTATTTTTAATCTGTAACTTGCGGTTGGAAGCAGAAAATCGATCGCGACTTGCAAAAAAGTCAAAAAGGAAATTAGATCCTCAAATTCTCAGGCCCTCGGACACTCAGGCCCTCGGGCGCTCTCCGCTTTGACACAGGTTTAATAGCCCAGCGGTGTTTCCACACCGGCTCGACTCTTGAGAGCGGGCTCAGAATTTGGTGCCGCAACGGGCGATCTGGTTTCAGGGGCCGGCTGCAAGAAAATCGTGTCCCCAGGATTCTGCGGAGCCAAACCGGTTTCTGGATTTTGGGCTTCTTTAGCAAGTTGGTGTTTCAAAACTTCGCTAGCAGCGCTCAACTGCTGTTCTTGGAGGCGCAGAGTTTCCAGTTTTTGATAATCCTGACTCCAGCGCTGCTCGCCGTAAACTGTCAAGCCGTAGAGACTTAGAGCGCCGCCCAAAAGCATAACTGCTGCCACTGAGGAGGCGCGCTGTGCCTGCAGGAGCGATCGCAACCACACTGGCTGCTGCTGGCGATCGGGCATGACTTTCAGCACCGATGCGGACTGCCGAACCTGAGCCTGTTCGTCGGCAGGCGAGTAGTTGGGCAATACCGGCCCTGTCTTCGCCCGCCTAGCTCGGGCAATAGAAGTAACTTTGCTTTTGGCTGCGCCAGCAGCGGGCTTGCGGGTCGATCGGGAGCGGGGAGAATCCGGGGATCTGATAGCAGCGGTCATAAAGTTCACCAATACGTAAAGTGGGGTAGCTTCAGCTTGATTGAGGTTAAGAGTTTTTTGTCTCCCAGATCGCCAGTGGTGGCTATCTGCGTTCGATCGGTTATCCTTACCAAGGATACCTCACAAGCCAACCAACCCATCCTACCACTGGTCTCTTTGACTTCAGGATTTGCCAAAAAAAAGAAATCTTTGCTGGTTAGCGATAATCTATGTGAAATTTATTAATAAATGCAGTATTGTAATCAACGAGCGAATCGTTGAGCTATTCGTGCCAGCATTGTTTCTCAAGTACACTATTCCCTTCCTTGCGATGGGTTTTCAATGTTAAGGAGTTTTTATGAACAAGGGATTAATTCGTTTGACTTTGGTAGTGGCCTTGGCAGCAGCCCTCGGCGCCTGCGGCGATGCCACTACTACTCCGGGCAGCACTAGCCCCTCTCCGGACGCCTCTGGCACTACTACTCCTCCTGTTTCTTCTCCATCTCCAAAGGCTACTCCAACTACTAGCCCTGCCCCTGCTCCTAAAAAGACTCCCTAACTAGGGCTATCCCGGAGTTGGTTCCCAACGAGCCTAGTCTTGGGGTGAAAAATGGTTCGCTCCTCGCATTTTTTCATCTCATCGGTCTAGGTCTCAAGTTGGGTGGTAGTGATTGTCTGATGCTTTTACTACTAAAGTTCAGTGCGTCCCTTACAGCAGCAAAGTCCGCTGATTCGCTGCGTTAGAGGAACATTCCTTTTCAAGTAGAAAAATTTACTCCCGGTCTGCACGTTTTGAAACTCAAGCCTGTGACAGGATGCTTGAGGACATTGCCAGTGCTGCTGCCTCAACTGAATATCAACCGGAGGCGATCGCAGACTCGACGCAAATTTTGCACTCGATCAAGTCTCGCTTGCCTTCCCCGCCAGTGTTCCCACAGACGAGAGGAAAGCAAGCAGAGACTTAGATACCCGAAAACTGGCGAGATGAAAGCATCGGCATTGCTACTCGATTTGTTGACTACGAGTTTCGCGCCGGTGCGGGCAAGCACATCGACCCGTCTGTTTTAACCAAGTTTAGTGATTCAATTGGCGTCGCGTCAGTTCGGTATTAACCCTGCCTAGGCAAAACTCGCTCCTGTTGCGCCTGAGTGGTGCTTTAAACCTATTGCACCGTCACTGGTAGGCGATGCCTTGAGCATGGCAGATATGGCTTGCTGCTGTCGCCACGCTGAGTCCTTTAGCTTTCATTCCTCAATATCGAGTTAAGCATCCTTAGCTGTTTGAGGGTATTGCCCAAATTCACTGGCTTTGTGGGCCAACCCAGCCTCTGGGATCTGAAAGTCTACCGATCGGGCGATCGTCCCTGCCGAAAAATTCCAGGTAAACTATTAACTGTTGCCCAACACTTACAGGCTTGACCCTCCCGGAGTGGCAAATCGACAATAGGTTGAAAAAAAAATTATTATTATCACATATTAAATAATAAGTCAAGGGTATTGGGGAAAAAATATAAATTTTTCAATTTGTTTTAATATTTCTATACTTAGGTGTTAGCAGTAAAACCCCAGCTCTGCCGCCGGCAAGGCAACAGCCTGCTGTGTGTGCAAGGGCACGCGCTGGAGCTGCAGCAGGCAAGATCATGCTAATCAGTGGTAGGATCAGCGATCAAAAATGTATCGAAATGTAAAGTGCAGCGTCGCTCTAGGTTTTGAAAGCCATTTAGTTAAAAGATTGAGGTAAGTAGTTTTATGCCCGCGACCGTCCCCTTTGAACAGATTGACCGCATTGTTTGGAATCAGCACCACGATCCATTTGAAGTGCTAGGCCCTCACGCGATCGAAGAAAATGGCAAAAAAGTCTGGGTCGTCCGAGCTTATCTGCCGAATGCGGATGCGGTATCGGTAGTTTTGCCGGAGGCCAGGGCCGAATACCCGATGAAATCAGAACATCATCCTCACTTTTTTGAATGTACGATCGACACCCCAGAACTAGCAAACTATCAATTGCGGGTCAAAGAAGGAGAACACGATCGCTTTATCTACGACCCCTACGCCTTTCGATCGCCCAAACTCACAGAATTTGACATTCACTTATTTTCAGAAGGCAACCACCACCGGATTTACGAAAAACTCGGGGCGCACCTCACAGAAGTAGGCGGCATCACAGGAGTATATTTTGCCGTTTGGGCTCCGAATGCTCGCAATGTCTCTGTTTTAGGAGATTTCAACTATTGGGACGGCCGCAAACATCAAATGCGGAAATCGCAAAACGGCATCTGGGAATTATTTATTCCGGGACTATCCGTGGGAACTTCCTACAAATACGAAGTGAAAAACCAAGACGGACATCCCTACGAAAAGTCCGACCCTTACGGTTTCCAGCAAGAAGTGCGGCCGAAAACAGCATCAATTGTCACGGACTTAGACACCTACACTTGGCACGATAGCGCTTGGATCGAAAAGCGGCGGCACACAGACCAACTGACGCAGCCGATTTCGGTTTACGAATGCCACATCGGTTCTTGGCTGCACGCCGCTACTGACGAACCCGCCGTGCTACCAAATGGGGAAATAGAACCCCCCGTGCAGGTTTCGGAACTCAATCCCGGGGCGCGCTTTCTGACTTACCGGGAATTAGCCGATCGGCTGATACCCTACGTCAAAGATTTGGGCTTCACTCACATCGAAATGCTGCCCATCGCCGAACATCCTTTCGATGGTTCTTGGGGCTACCAAGTAACTGGCTATTTCGCCCCAACTTCCCGCTACGGCAAACCTGAAGATTTCATGTATTTTGTTGACCAGTGCCACGCCAACGGCATTGGCGTACTGGTGGACTGGGTACCGGGACATTTCCCCAAAGACGGCCACGGCTTGGCTTTCTTTGACGGAACTCACTTGTACGAACACGCCGACCCCCGCAAGGGCGAGCACAAAGAGTGGGGAACCCTAGTATTTAACTACGGCCGCAACGAAGTGCGGAATTTCCTAGTATCAAACGCTCTGTTCTGGTTTGACAAGTACCACATCGACGGGATTCGCGTAGATGCGGTGGCCTCGATGCTTTATTTGGATTACTGCCGCGAACCGGGAGAATGGCTGACCAACCAGTACGGGGGCCGGGAAAATATCGAGGCGGCAGATTTTCTGCGTCAGGCGAATCACGTCATTTTTAGCTATTTCCCAGGGGCGCTGTCGATCGCCGAAGAATCTACCTCTTGGCCGATGGTATCTTGGCCGACCTATGTAGGGGGTTTGGGTTTCAACCTGAAGTGGAACATGGGTTGGATGCACGATATGCTCGACTATTACCACATGGACCCGTGGTTCCGCCAGTTCCACCAGAACAACATAACTTTCAGTATGTGGTACAACCACAGCGAGAATTTCATGCTGGCTTTGTCGCACGATGAAGTAGTGCACGGCAAAGCCCACATCATCGGGAAAATGCCAGGAGACGAATGGCAAAAGTTTGCAAACGTGCGGTGTTTGTTTACTTTTATGTTTACTCATCCCGGAAAGAAAACGATCTTTATGGGGATGGAGTTCGGCCAGTGGCACGAGTGGAACGTTTGGGGGGATTTGCAGTGGCAGTTGCTGCAATTCGAGCCACACCAAAAGTTGAAGCTGTTTTTTAAAGATTTGAACAATTTGTACCGCAGCGAAACGGCACTTTACAGTCAAGATTTTGCTGAGGATGGGTTTGAGTGGATTGATTGCAGCGACAATCGACACAGCGTCGTGGCATTTGTGCGCCGAGAGAAGGATGGCGACGAGTTTGTGGTGACGGTGTGCAATTTTACGCCCCAGCCGCACTCTCACTATCGCGTAGGAGTGCCGGAACCTGGTTTCTATACGGAGTTGTTTAACAGCGACGCGCGGGAATACGGCGGCAGCAATATGGGGAATTTGGGGGGCAAGTGGACTGAGGAGTGGTGGTTCCACAACAGTGCTTATTCGATCGACTTGTGTTTGCCACCTTTGGGGGTGTTGATTTTAAAGCTCGATCGGGCAAAAACAACGGCAAAATCTCAAGAGTTTTAATTTGTGAGTGATGATAGTTTTGAGTTAAGAATCAAAGCTTTATTAAACCTAAAACTTTGAGGGTATTCAGAAACCCGGTTTCTTGGACAAACCGGGTTTTTTCTTTTTTGTTCTGGCAAAAGAAGGAAGTTATGCAATGGATTCGTTTCCTTCGGATTTAAAAAAATTAATATTAATTCCGGTTGCATCGGAATGATTTAACCGCAGAGTACGCAGAGTTCACAGAGGAAGAGAAGAGAGAGATGAATAATTTCGATGCACACGGAAAGGATATAATAACTCTTCTAAATACTTAGGCTACCCCTCGATTCCGATCGGCGGGGGAACCGCGAGGTTAAAAGTTCCAAATACTACCGCTAGGCGAGCGTACCTCTTACCAATTTTTAATTTCGAGTATCGGAAGCACCAAGATTATAAGAAACTTTTGACGGCTCAACTGTTACTACTTCCGAAATAGATTGTTCTGCTGCTACCTCTAAAGTTGGCAGTGGTAGATGCTTCATTTCCCAAACTTTCAGCAAAATTAGATATTCATAAAAAGCTTGCAGCGTGCACCAAGCCAATCCCGCTTGGCCGTCAAGAAATCCGCCAAGTAAAATATACATATAGAAAAAGCGCACCACAGGCCGCAAAGGCAAGCGCAAAGAAAAATCTTTCAAAGCGCGGCGCCTTTCCACCTCCGACGCGCCAAACAATAAACCCCACCAATTTACTTGACCTGCTTCTAATTGGCGGAGAGTTTCAGCCGCCTCGTCAGTCGAGTAGCGGTTGTGCTTTTCAATCCAGCGGGAAAGACCTTTGCTGCAAGTATAGTGAGGGTAAGTTTCCTTCAAAAAGTGAGTAGGCCCGTTGCAGACTTCCCGTTCAGTGTGACCGTAGTCAGTAAACCACACTCGGTCTTTGCGAAAGAGACGCATTTGATAGCGGGGATATTGAGTGCTGCGGCGAATCCAGCGCTCCATAAATATTACTTTTTCAGCTACGTAATAGCCGATATATTCTTGACTTTCGATCGCCTTTAAGCATTCAGCAAACAGTGCAGGCGTCATCCGCTCGTCAGCTTCGAGGATGTAAACCCATTCGTACTTGCACGGGACTTCTTGGAGCATCCAAGTCCGCTGGCGTCCGTGACTTTCAAAGCGGTGCTGCACTGTTTGCACGGCATAGTTCTGAACAATCTCAAGGGTGCGATCGGTGCTGAAAGAGTCAACTACAATGATATCGTCACAAAGCAGTGCCGATTCAATGCAAGCGGCGATATCAATCTCTTCGTTGTAAGTCAGAATATAAATTGAGAACATTCCCAGCTTTCAGTAAGGGCAAACTATTGGGTAAACAAACTATTTCTCAGGGATGTCTCGACCAGCGCGATCCCTGCCAGCGCTGGTCAATTTTTGCGGCGGCCGAACCGCAGAATTCCCATGCTTCTCAATCCCGTCCAACCAACAGTAATGTAGCCGATCGCTAACAGCAAACTGGTGATTCCCGTCTGCAAACTCGAATTTCTCGATCGAGTTCTTAACTCTTTCTCTTTTTGTTGCTTGCGGGTGCGAATCTCGTTGCGAGCTTGAGTGGGGAGTGATTGAGCTTGCTGTTCCAAGAACTTGTCGAGGGCTTTCGGGTCATTCTTCGACTCCTGAAGCACAGCTTTCAATTCCTTGGGAACCTCTGGACTCTTGAGTGCTTCTTGCAGCTTCCCGTCGTCTTGCAGCAGCGCCCCTATCTGGGTGCGACGCTGGCTTTTGAGCTGTTCTACCTGAGCTTTAAATTGAGGGCTTTTAAGTTGTGCCTCAAGTTGACCTTCCGCTTGTCCGGCTTCTTGATCGACTTGAGCCAGAGCATCCTTGAGTTCCAAACGAGTATTGTTGAGGTGAACGGGAACCAGAGATAGGTAAACTAGACCTAACAAGCTGGAAATCAACAGCGCCCAGAATCGCAAGTCCAGCCAAACGTTGCGTCGCTCAATAGAGACTCCACTGCTGCTGTCCACCCAAAAGCCAGTCATCAGGAGGGCGATACCGATCAAAGGAATAATGCCCTTGTCAACTATCTGAGTTGCAGCAGTCAACTGCCAGCCTCGATTGAGAAGGTCTGAAGTTTCTCCCGGCAGCGACAGAACAATGCAGTCAAGCAAAGCAGAGAGAATCAAGATAATCCCGACTACTTTGAGAGTTCGAGCAGCTACTGAAGAAAATTGACGGCTATTACTTGCTTTCATAATTCGTGTTAGATAATTCTACACCGTTAGATTCAAGGGGGTAGTTGAGTGGATTTTGTTGAACGAGTTTAGCTATTTTCCACCAAAATAGCTGCTTCGGATACCGAACTCGACTTTCCTCTGGGTTTTCACAGGCTGCGGTTGCGATCAAAAAGGTCGAGTTTCTGCACAGCTATATAGAGTTGGACACAGGAGGCTGTGCGCTTCTGGGTTGGCTGTAAAGCTTGGTCAAGATAGCGCCCAGACTCTGCTGCAAGCAACTGCTGGCTTCTTCTATAGTCTGACGAATCCAGCGTAAAGATGAGTTCTGCACGCTTGGGCTCGGTGCTTTTAACTAGCTTTCGCTCGCGCGGCGGTGTCAGAAATAATAGACACAGGAGGAGCGCGTTTCGTTGGGTTTCACCCCCTAGGGCTCTCACTCCCCGATCGCCTGCCCGATGCGGTGGAACTCTCATCCCTTGTCTTATAGTAATTGATATAAGAGAGGGCGGGAATAAATAATTGTTTACCAACCTTTTTAACATCCAATTACCAACAGCACGATACGGCAGTCACAAATACCCGAATAGCGGTTTTTTACTGGAAAATTCTGTTTACCATATCAGCTTCGTCGCAGGTAATTTTTACTTCTATATTCTTGCTTAAGAGTCACACATTACTAATGCCTAGTTAGTCATGTGTGACTATTAATTATTGCCAGGTTTAAGGATTTATTGTTCAATATTAAAAGTGCAAAAATTCAGTTTTTTTGGTAGGATAATTTTGCTCGCTGTTCAAATTTTGTGGTAATGACTGCAATGATTTCTAATGTTTACACGTTGAAAGAACTTGAAAAATCGCTCGCATCCGATCCGGACAAGTGGCGTCCGCTCGTGTTTACTAACGGGTGCTTCGATATCCTGCACTGCGGTCACGTCCGCTATTTGCAGGCAGCAAAAAATTTGGGGCGATCGCTCGTGGTGGGCTTGAATAGCGACGCCAGCGTGCAAGCTATCAAACCCCAGCAGCCGGGATTGCCACCCCGCCCGATCGTACCGGAAAATCAGCGAGCCGAAGTGTTGGCCGCCCTCAAACCAGTAGACGCCGTAATAATTTTTGCCGAGATTACAGCAATTAAACTGATAAATATCCTGAAGCCTGATATATACGTTAAAGGAGGCGACTATCAAGTCGAAACTCTGCCAGAAGCACCGGCTGTTATCGCCGGAGGTGGCAAGATTTCCTTAATCGAAATAGAAGTTCCGAGTTCTACGAGTGCGATCGTCAAACGCATTTTACAATTAGGTACTTAACCCTCGATCGCAAACAGCAAACAGTGAGCTAAACTCAGAAGTTGCCCCATCATCAAAAAACACGCTTGGTGCGCGCGTGCGAAGCTATCCCGTAGGGAATCGCTCGTACAACTTCATTCCAATTGCTAAGCAGGAGATAATTTTAATGGAACTCACAAGCAATAACACGATCGCGGAAATCTTACAAAGACACAAAGCAGAGTTACTAGCAGACTGGCTCAAAGAACTGCAAAATACCGGGCTGCGGCGGGACGACTTGATGAGAGCCAAAGAATTGCGCTCCGAGTGTCAAGAGTTCCTGCAATTGCTCCACATTGCAGTCGGGCACGGTAATTTTAGCGACATCCAGACACCCGAATGGGAAAATATGCGGGTGTTGCTAGCAGAAGTTTCGCGATCGCGCGTTCAGAGAGGCTTTACTCCTTCAGAGATAGCGAGTTTCATTTTATGCTTCAAAAAGCCATTGTTCGATCGGCTTTGTCATGAACTGACAGAAAACCGCGACGCACTTGTCGAACAACTTTGGCTTTCCACCAGTTTATTAGACCAGCTTGGCCTTTGGGTGACAGAAATTTTTCTCAAAGCTCGCGAAGAAGTCATCGAACGCCAGCAGCAAGAAATGCTCGAATTGTCAACACCCGTAGTCAAACTTTGGCAAGGCATTCTCGCTTTACCCATGATCGGGACTCTCGACAGTGCCCGCACTCAAATAGTAATGGAAACTCTGTTGCAGGAAATCATGGAAACCGGCTCCGAATTTGCGATTTTAGACATTACAGGCGTGCCGACTGTTGACACTTTAGTTGCTCAACATTTATTAAAAACTGTCGCTGCCGCCCGTTTAATGGGTACTGAGTGCATCATCAGTGGCATTCGCCCGCAAATAGCTCAAACCATAGTTCACTTGGGAGTTGACTTGCAGGATATTCTCACAAAAGCGACTTTAGCAGATGCTTTTAAAGTCGCTTTGCAGCGCCAAGGTTTAACTATAAAAAATCTTAAAGAGGAAAGATAAAAATATTTAAATTTGACATGAAACTTTAAGTAAAAATCAACACACAGGTGAATTTGTGGAACGGATACCAATACTTCAAATGGGAGAATTTCTGCTAGTAACAATTCAAGTAGATATGCACGACCGATTGGCAATGACTTTGCAAGACGATCTGACAAACCGCATAGTCAAAACAGGAGTTAAAGGTGTTTTAATAGAAATCTCTTCCCTGGAAATTGTAGATTCCTTTATCGGGCGTATTATCAACAATATCGCTAGTATGTCGCGAATTTTAGATGCGGAAACAGTTGTAGTCGGGATGCAGCCAGCGGTTGCTATTACGCTCGTTGAGTTGGGACTTTCCCTGACAGGAGTTCGCACAGCTTTAAGCGTTGAAAAGGGCATGATTTTGTTAAGAAAATCATTGAGTGTGTCTGTTGACGAGGAAGCGTAAGCAGTCGCTTAATTGTCCCCTGACTGAGGCACAGGCAGTCAAGAAACCTAGTTTGTTTGTAGATACCTTGTTGACAAAGTGAAGATTTCTTAGGACAGGACTTACGCACTCAATGGGGTTAAATCAAGGGTTTGAGATTCCTGCACTATGTTCTCTTTTGAGAGAAAATCGTAGTAAGTGCGTAATTCCTATTAGCAGAAACTAAGTTGATGATCCTAAGTCCTATATTTTGGGGAGAAGTTCTATTTTGGTACAGTAGCCGCCATGTCAAAACGTGAGACACTAGAAATCCGATCGTCATCCGATATAGTCCACGTCCGACAGCAAGTGCGAACTTGGGCTGTAGCAATGGGGTTCGGTTTACTTGACCAAACGAAAATCGTTACCGCAGCCAGCGAACTCGCCCGCAATACTGTAGACTACGGCAAAGGGGGAACTGTAACTCTCGAAACGCTCCAATTAGGAACCCGCAAAGGGCTGAGGCTGATATTTGAAGACAAGGGCCCGGGAATTCCAGACATCGAATTGGCTATGACTGACGGTTATACTTCTAATCACGGTTTGGGTTTGGGGCTCAGTGGTTCCAAGCGATTGATGCACGAATTTGAGATTGTTTCCAAAGTGGGTAAGGGGACTAAAATTGCGATCGTCCGCTGGCGGTGAGTAAGTAATACGATTTGAGAGTTGAGATTTTAGATTACAGCATTTGGGAAGGACTGAAAGCATCCAGGATACAAGCCCCCGGATGAATCCGTGGGCTTAATGCTTCAATTCTAAAATCTAAAATCTAAAATCTAAAATCGATTGAGTGAGGACGATCGGGGTTTGGAGCTTGCGTATAGTTGTATTATTTTTTAAAATTGGTATAAATAGCAACCAGCAAAACCAAGAAGTGATTCTTGGAATGCCACACCATACCCGGAGAGGGTTGGCGTATGGAGGATTTCATTATGAGAACTGGTGACATCCTCCTGCGCCAAATCAAAGATTATGGTGTAGGCTTCCCAAGAATCACTTCCTAGGTTTCCTGGTTGCTCTCTTGCGAGATTTCGCCACTTGCCTAGACTCAGTTGCCTCAGTCCCTGGTAGATCGGCTGCACAGGCGCTTTCGATTCCCGTCTGTCCAACGGTACTAATGAGGCATATTCCTCGGTTTCTGATATTCTGACCTGCTGCCACATCTCTATTCGTTGTGTATCCACAGTGAGGACAGCTATGAACTCTAACACTCAGGTCTTTTTTGACGAACCCGCCACACTCAGGACATTCTTGAGAAGTCCCCCTAGCATCAACTTCGGCAAAGAATTTCCCACGCTTCCAGCACACATACTTAACGATGGTTCTGAATTGTCCAAAAGCAGCGTCAAGCATATGCTTCCCAAACATCCCTTTGGCACTGATGCGGTAATCCAAGTCTTCCATGAAAACCATATCACCAACATCACAAAGGGCATGGGCTTGCTTGAAATGGAAGTCTTTCCTCGTGTTGTCAATTTGATGGTGAAGTCGGGCAACTTTAAGGCGTTGTTTTTCGTAGTTTTTAGACCGCTTACTTTTTCTCTTCAGTCTGCGTTGCAGCACTTTCAGCCTACCTTGCAGACGTTTAAAGAACTTTGGCGGTTTTACAAGAACACCGTCACTTGTTGCCAAGAATTTCTCCAACCCAATATCAACTCCAATGGGATGACCGTAGGGTGTTGGGTCGGGAATGTTGACATCACATTGCAGCGAAATAGATGCGTACCATTTATCGGCTTTCCTCAAGATTCGCACTTGTTTGACCACAAACCCTGTCGGGATAGGTCGATGCAAGTTGAGGGGAATCGCCCCAATCTTGGGCAGTTTAATGTGCAAATTCGTCACCGGATTCTCTTGAAACTGAGGAAACAGCAACGACTTAAACTGCCCATACTTCTTGAATCTGGGGAAGCCGAACCCTCTGTTCTGAAAATATTCCCATCCTCTATGCAACTGCTTAATAGCATGCTGGAGAACTTGAGAAGGAACCTGACTCAACTTGGGAAATTCTTTCTTAGCTTTCGGCAAGTTGTTAAGCTGTTGAATTTCGCCTGGGAACTTTAGCTCCGAAGAAATGATGTACTCTTTCTCCAGAGAGCATCTGTCAATCGGACACTTACGACTGTCACACCAATCTTTTATCTCTCTCAGTGCATAGTTAAATGCGCCTCGACAGATTTCCATCCACTCAATGAGTTGTTGCTCTTGAGCGGAGTCTGGATAGATTCGGTAGCGGTGTGTAAGTGTCAGCATTCCAGTATTATACAGTGTTTACTGGTGAGTAGTGTAGCGTTAAATGTTAATTTAAGGGACATGGAGTCCCATAAAATTAACTTGGGGGAGTCCATGTATCCCACATCAAATCAGAGATTATGGTGTGGGTCTTATAGCTTCCCCAAACCCCCACGAAAAGATAAAAAATGATAGATGCCGTAGCCCTGCCCGTAACAGAAGAAAGTCAAGTGGGAGAAGCGCGCCGAATCGCAGTCGCCCTGGCGGCCGAAGTCGGATTTAACGAGACCGATCGCGGTAAAGTAGCAATTGTTACCACCGAAGCAGCAAAAAACGTGGTCAAGCACGCCTGCGAAGGAGAAATTTTGCTGCGAACATTAAAAACAACGGCAGGATATAGCATTGAAATAGTAGCGCTAGACCGGGGGCAGGGCATGGCAAATGTCGCGCTGTGTCTACGGGACGGTTTTTCTACAGCGGGAAGCCCTGGAACTGGACTGGGGGCAATTAAACGCCTCTCTACTTTTTTTGATATTCATTCTGTACCAAAACTGGGGACAGCCTTATTAGCGCGGCTGGAACCGACCCAAAATAGCCGGGAAGCATCCCAAAACAGCAATTACTTGGAATTAGGGGTCATCCACTTACCGAAAGCAGGAGAGCAAATTTGCGGCGATTCGTGGGCTGCGGAAAATCACTGTGAGAAAAACCTGATTTTAGTTGCAGACGGGCTCGGCTACGGGAATTTGGCCCAGGAAGCGTCTCAGGAAGCAGTGCGGGTATTTGAGGAAAACGCCAAACTCGGGCCGAAAGCAATTTTAGAGAAGGCGCACGCTGCTTTAAAAAATACCAGAGGAGCGGCTGCGGCGATCGCCCAAATAGATCGTACTCAACAAACAATTTGTTTTGCCGGAATTGGCAACATCAGCGGTGTAGTTGTCACAGATAACCAAAGCCGCAGCATGGTTTCCTACAACGGCACAGTTGGACATATGATGCGAAAAGTAGCAGAATTTGTCTATCCTTGGTCGCAGCAGTCCCTACTCATCATGCACTCCGACGGTTTGGCGGCGCAGTGGAATTTAAACCGCTACCCGGGTTTAGCCTCCAGGCATCCTGCTTTAATCGCAGCCGTGCTCTACCGGGACTTCAAACGCACTCGCGATGACATGACAGTTATAGTAGCCAAGGTGAGAGAAGCAGCGTGAGTTACCCAATCCTGACGACGGAAGTCCGTTTTGAACAAGACATCGTACAAGTACGCCAAAGAGCTCGCCAAATTGCTAAAGGGCTGGGATTCGATTCCCAAGTACAAACCCGCATCGCCACAGCAGTTTCCGAAATTGCCCGCAATGCTTTCAAATATGCAGGCGGTGGCAAAGTAGAATTCATTGTGGAAGGGGAATCGCCCCAAATTTTTCGGACTCGGATTTCCGACACCGGGCCGGGAATTGCTGATTTACCGGCTGTGTTAAGCCCCAATTTTCGATCGCAAACCGGCGCGGGACTCGGTTTAGCAGCAGCGAAACGGTTGATGGACGAAGTGAAAATCGACTCGGCGCCCGATCGCGGAACGGCTGTACAATTAATTAAACAGTTTTCCAAAAATATGCCGGCGCTGAGTGCGATCGAACTAAATCAATTAGTTGACAAACTAGCGCGCCAAATTCCCGAAGATCCCTATGCCGAAATTCAGCAGCAAAATCAAGAATTACTACGCACTTTAGACGAACTCCGCCAGCGTCAAGAAGAACTCGTACAATTAAATCAACAACTAGAAGATACCAATCGCGGAGTCGTGGCACTTTACGCTGAATTGAACGATAAGGCCGAATCTCTCCGGCGCGCCAGCGAACTGAAAACCAGCTTTCTCTCCAATATGAGCCATGAGTTTCGCACTCCGCTAACGGCAATTATGAGCCTTTCTGAAATATTGTTAGATCGCCTCGACGGAGAACTTTCAGCCGAACAGGACAAGCAAGTAAATTACATTTATAAATCCGCCGAGTCTCTCGCAGAAATTGTCAACGACTCGTTAGATTTAGCCAAAGTGGAAGCCGGAAAACTAACTGTTCGCTTGGCTGATTTTGAAGTCGAAGATTTGTTCAGCGCCCTGCGAGGAATGATGCGCCCCCTGCTTCCCCAAAACTCTGCTGTTTCTATAATTTTTGAAGATCCTCTGGAACTTCCAATCCTCACAACCGACGAGGGAAAAGTTTCTCAGATTTTACGAAATCTGATTTCTAACGCCCTCAAATTTACCGAAGCAGGTGAAGTTCGAGTTGCTGCGGAAATGGGAGAGGAGGGAACAGTTACTTTTTCAGTAGCAGATACGGGCATCGGCATTGCCCCAGCCGATCAAAGGCGGATTTTTGAAGAATTTGTCCAACTCGAAAACCCCTTGCAGAAGGGCGTCAAAGGCACGGGATTGGGATTGTCTCTATGCAAAAAACTGGCGGAATTTTTGGGGGGAAGCATTAAAATCACAAGTTCACCCGGAGTGGGTTCGACTTTTTTTGTCACACTGCCGATTCTGTATCCGGGAGAGGAAGAAAACCCTTTGGAAATGTCCTCTGCTAAGGGAGATGAAATATCGCCCAAAAGCGCAAATTCTCGTAGCTTGCGGGGTTCCGGGCGATCGCCAGCGGCGGATTCAGCAGCCAAAGTTTTGATTGGGGAGGATGAAGATAGTTTTTCTGTATTTGCTGAAAAACTTGCCACCAATTCATTGTACTGCGATATAGGTCGCCAACGGCGCTGATGGTGGATGCGACTGCTCCTTGAGCAACCACAAGCAATTTTTATCGACATTAGGATACCGAATCTGACCGAATTTGAGGTTTGGGAAGGGTGGAAATGTGATCGAACTACTTGTAAAATACCTACTATCGTGATGAATTCAAAACATTTTGGATTACATCACTTTTTTGCTGTGCGGGATGCTATGCCTGCACGGTGAAAAATATTATTCCGATGCGAAGGGAAACGATATCAGGAATTATAGCTTTTGAGGACTGAAGTCCGATGCTGCGAACATAATTATTTTTTTTCACCGAATTTTATATTGTTCGTAAGAGAGTTAATTTATAGCAGGCAAGATTTATTTAATTTGCAACAGCATTTAACCTTTGTGCTGTAAAATGTATCAGTTCTCAGTTGCCGACTATATAGTAGGGACTTACCGAGGGTCTATTTTCGTGTCGGCGATCGGCTAAAATCCCTGATAAATCTTGTTCTTAGCAAAGTCTCGATTAATAAAAATAATGCAACAGTAGGCGCGTAATCCAAAACCATACAAAATAAGCCATTCCAAATTCCCAAATCTAAAATCTAAAATCTAAAATCTAAAATGGTATGACTTTCATCTCCCTTCAATATGCCCTGTTTCTGTTAGTTTTGTTCGCGGCTTACTGGTTGGTTCCGCTGCGGTGGTGGCGGCTGTTCATCATGTTGGCGGGTAGTTTAATTTTTTACGCTTCGCTGCAAATTTGGTACATTCCTCTGCTGTTAGTCGCTGCTTTGTTTAATTACTGCTTGGGGATGGCGATTGGGGAACCTCTGGATTGGCGGATTGCTAATGAATCTTGGAACCGCCGCCGTTTGTTGCTGCTGTGGATAGGAATCTCGCTGAATGTGTTGCTGCTTCTGGGCTTTAAGTATGTGCCTTTTTTATTGAGTTCGATCGGCACTGTGTTAAATTGGCCTGTAGCTATCGACGGGGCTGACTGGGTGAAAAGTCACGTCATCGCACCCCTGGGATTGAGTTTCTTTTGCTTTGAGTGCATTGCTTATTTGATTGACGTGTACCGAGGCGCGCCTGCTGCTACTTCGCTGCTGCATTTTGCTGCTTATAAGTTGTTTTTTCCCAAACTGATTTCCGGCCCGATTACTCGGTATCACAACTTGATCTATCAACTGAAAACCCAGCAATTTCCGACGCCCGATCGCATTTCGGAGGGACTTTGGACGATCGCCTTTGGTGCAGTAAAAAAAGGTCTTTTCGCAGATAACTTGGGAATTTATGTCGATTTAAGCTTTACCAACTTGCAGCGGGCGGGTAGCGAGGATTTGTGGCTGGCGATTTTTGCTTACGGGCTGCAACTTTATCTCGATTTTAGTGGCTATGTTGACATGGCGCGCGGTACTGCTTTGCTGCTGGGTTGGTATTTGCCACCAAATTTTGATTTTCCTTATTTTAGTGCCAGCATAGCTGATTTTTGGCGACGCTGGCACATGACTTTAGGCGATTGGCTACGCAATTATTTGTATTTTCCTTTGGGCGGTTCGCGAGTCGGTTTGTGGCGCACTTGTCTGAATTTGTCGATCGTCATGTTAATTGCGGGAATTTGGCACGGGGCAGCTTGGGGATTTATTGTGTGGGGGGGTTTACACGGTTTAGCTTTGGCGGTTCACAGGCTGACTGATGTGGCGTTTAAGCGGTTGCGGATCGAGTTTTTGTGGGAAAATCCGATCGGGATTGCGATCGGTTGGCTGTTGACTCAGGCGATGGTTTTTGGTAGTTGGATATTTTTCCGCCTTCCCGATTTAAAGGATTCTGGATGGGCGATTTCGCATTTGTGGGGACACACTGCTGACGTGCAGTTTGCTGAGAAAGTTTATGTAGAAGCTTTGGGTTTAGATAGAGTGAGTTTAGCTTGGATGCTGGCTGCTTTGGCTGTGGCGATGCTGGGGAATTATGCGTTGAGTCGGGGTTTAAAATTGGAGTTAAATTGGCCGATGAAATTGGTGTTAGTGCCGCTTTGTTTGTATGCGGTTTGGGTGTTGGCTCCCGAAGGCGGTTTGCCTTATATTTATTTTGATTTTTAGGGTATTCTAGCAGAAGGAAGAAGGAAGAAGGAAGAAGGAAGAAGGAAGAAGGAAGAAGGAAGAAGGAAGAAGGAAGAAGGAAGAAGGAAGAAAATCAATCGTTTCAGCCATTAACAACGTCCTAACCGTCTTGGCTGTTGCTATATTTGATTTTCCTTTTATTCCCCGTAAGGTGCGCCGAAGTGATTCCCCGCTTTGGCGCGCGGTGCCCACCCTAGAAATCACAGTCAACAGTCAACAGTCAACAGTCAACAGTCAACAATCATATCGAGGAGTGCACCCTACAACTGATAAGAGCACCAGTCACTCCAGCTACCGACATAAAGTTTAGCATCGGGAATCCCAGCGATTTCTAAAGACAGTAAATTAACGCAAGCCGTCACCCCGGAACCGCAATAAACGATGATTTCTTCCGCTTTTTCTAATTCCGTCCACCGCTGTTTTTGTTCGGATGCCGATCGCACTTTTCCAGTTTCATCCGTCACCCCTTGCCAAGGATAGTTAACCGCACCCGGAATGTGACCTGCAATGGGGTCTATCGGCTCCCGCAAACCTTCATATCTCTCACTTTCTCGCGAATCAACCAAAACCTCTCCCGGCAAGTCTTTACGCTCTTTTACCGCCTCAATATCTACCGCCAAATTCTGCTGCAATTGAGCAACAAATTTACCCTCGCGGGGTTCTGGCAAAATATTTGTTACCGGATATCCCCCCGCTTTCCAGCGGCTGAAACCCCCGTCTAACAAAGCGACTTTGCTGTGTCCCATATATCGCAGCAGCCACCATAAACGAGAGGCAAAAGCCAGTCGCGAATCGTCATAGGCGACGACTAAAGTTTCAGGTGAATTAATGCCGATCGCGCTCAATTTATCAGCTAATTCTTCAATATTTGGCAGCGGATGTCTACCGCCGTGTTTACCCACTGAACTCGCGAGATCCCGGTTTAAATCCAAATAGAAAGCTCCGGGAATGTGACCTTCTTGATATTGTTTTTGTCCCAATTCAGGGTCGGCAAGGGAAAACCGACAGTCAATAATTACAACTTGCGGATTGTCGGTATTGGTGGCTAACCATTCAGGAGAAACGATGAAGTTGTTGTCAGTCATAATTATTAAAGTCTATATTTTAACATCTATCGGGAAGGAGATTTTTTCTCTGGTTCTGCTTTTTCGGAAGCAGGTTTTTTAGGAGTTGCTTTTTCCGAAGTTTCTTTAGGCGAATTGGATTTTTTAGGAGTTGCTTTTTCCGAAGTTTCTTTGGTAGAATTGGATTTTTTAGGAGTTGCTTTTTCCGAAGGTGATTTTTCGGCGGGTGCGGGAGTTGGAGTTGGCAGAGGGGGAGTTACTGCTGCTTCTTGAGCGTAAAGCAGATATTTCTGATACTCGATTACTTTTGATTGAGCTAGTTGATGGTTGGGGCTAGAGACTGGTACTCTTCTCATTAATGAGACGGCTTCTTGCCAACGATCGATAACTGTACTCCAATCTTCCTTGGTTTTTGCCGATCGCCCCAATTCTGCTGCTTTGAGTGCGCTGTTAACGGCTTCTCGAAAAGTATCTGGTATAGTATCCGGTGCAGTTGCTAAATTTGCTGTTTCCTCGGGATTATTCCCCGCAGTTGCTGCTGGCTGGTTCAAAATTTTACCGACAAACGCCACCACCGCGATCGCCAACATACCCGTTACTAGCCCGACTACAATGAAAGTCGATCGCAGTCGGTTCTCAAATGCAGCAAGTTCCGACGGTTTTTCCTCCTCAAAATTGTTCTCCATCTCTGTGCGATCGTCCATATTAACAACAGCAGTATTTGGTACAGCTTCTCCTGCAAAGCTCTGTGGTTCAAAATTGCTGTTCTCCAAACTAAACTCTTGACTCCAAGCAGCAGCAATCTGACCGTTTTCTCGGCCTTCAACCTTCACTTTGCGAATCGAATCCGGCTGCAAATTTGTCAGCTCGGTGCGAACCAAATCAACTAATGTATTTTCTATGGGTACTTGCTCGGCCTCAAGAATTACATCCAAACAATCGCCGTCGAGATTCGCGGAGGCTGTGATGCCTTCAGATTGCAACTGGCTGTTTAGCCAAGATGCGATCGCAGTGGCGAGATTTCCCTGCTTGGCAAGTTCCTGAAAATTAAGCTCTGTCATAGCTGGACACCTGATAACGCAGAAGATAAAAGGTAAAAGGCAGAAAAAATGAAAAAGTCAGAAAGAGTTTTTTGGAGTTGAAAACACAATAACTGAAATTCAACAAATAGTATAATGTATCGTGGCAAATCCAAGCCCAAAGATGCAAATTATCACTCTCGCTACCCCTCGCATCCCTTGGGAAAAGACTTCAGTCCTTTCTACGAACCGAACTCAGGTTTGCAGTACAGCCAAAAATCTTCTCGCTGAGCCGCCAAATACCGCTGCTTCAACCTGGTAATTGATACCGGGCGCGCAAGCAAGTCCAGATACCGCAACGGCGTTAAGTTGAACCGCAAGCATCGCCCCTACAACCAGCATCCGCCTGGAAAAATCCTCGATCGCGCGGATGCGAGATTTGAGATTAAAAAATTGTGCGATCGCAGTGCCATCGGCGGACAGCGAGTGATATCATCAGTTAGTCAATATTCAAGTTTTTATAGCAAATAACTCGATCGCACAATGGTAGCAATAGCAATTTTAGCTGCTGGACGCGGCACGCGCATGAAATCTGACTTGCCTAAAGTTCTACACGAATTGGGCGGTCGATCGCTAGTTGAGCGAGTCCTCCAAAGTTGTCAAGAAATTCAAATTACCAGGCGACTTGTCATCGTCGGTTATCGAGGCGAACTCGTTAAAGAATCCCTGATTCGAGGTCAAGAATTATCAGGGAAAAATCCTCAATCTCCTCCCCTAGAATTTGTCGAACAAACTGAACAATTGGGAACAGGTCATGCCATCCAACAATTGCTGCCTCACTTAGAGGGATTTCAAGGAGACTTGCTGGTATTAAATGGGGATGTACCTTTGCTGAGGGCAGAAACTCTCAAACAATTGATGGTAATTCACAAACAGCACCAAAACTCTGCTACTTTATTGACAGCTAATTTGCCCAATCCTCAAGGGTACGGCCGAGTATTTACCGACAGTCAAAACTTAGTCCAGCAAATTGTCGAAGACCGCGACTGCACACAAGCTCAAAAGCAAAATCACCGAATTAATGCAGGTGTTTACTGTTTTCACTGGCCGGACTTAGAGAAAATTTTGCCAGAATTGAAGGCAGACAATGACCAAAAAGAATATTACCTAACTGATACGGTAAATTTCCTCAGTCCGGTGATGGCGGTGGATGTGGAAGATTATCAAGAAATATTGGGAATTAACGATCGCAAACATTTAGCTACAGCTTGCGATATTTTACAAACGCGGGTAAAGGACAAGTGGATGACGGCGGGAGTGACGCTGCTAGATCCCAACAGCATTACGATCGACGATACCGTAGAGTTGCAGCCGGATGTGGTAATTGAACCGCAAACTCACTTGCGGGGAAATACTTCGATCGCCTCTGGGAGTCGCATCGGCCCCGGCAGTTTGATCGAAAACAGTCAAATTGCAGAAAACGTGACTGTGCTTTATTCGGTGGTTTCTGACAGTATGGTTGCTGAAAATGCGCGAATTGGCCCTTACGCACACTTGCGGGGACACGCAGAAATTGGGTCGAACTGTCGCGTCGGCAATTTTGTAGAATTGAAAAATACTCAAATAGGCGATCGAACTAATGTCGCTCACTTGTCTTATTTAGGCGACGCGACTTTGGGGGAAAAAGTCAACATCGGTGCAGGGACAATTACGGCGAATTATGACGGAAAAAACAAGCACAAAACTCAAATAGGCGATCGGAGTAAAACGGGTTCTAACAGCGTGCTGGTTGCACCGATAACTGTGGGGAAAGATGTTAGTGTAGCGGCGGGTTCTGTGGTGACAGAAGATGTGCCGAATGATTGTTTAGTAATTGCCCGTTCCCGGCAAGTTGTCAAACCAGGTTGGAAGTTGAAAGAACCTAAAAAGTGAACGATTGTTCTCTTTTTATATGATGAGTTTCTACCCGCGAGTTTAGCACTCGATACCAAAGAAACCGGCTTTTTATAACTGGGGCGATCGCACTCTAGAAGAGATTTCAGTGAAAAACCCGGTTTCTGCGTAAGTTTCCAACCTTGAGAAATCGGGTGGATCGCGATCGGCTATTTTTGGTTATTTTGTTGGTGCAGATAGTTGTTAATCGCTTTAGCGATTTTTGCTTGCTGGTATGGGTTCATCGTGCGGGGTAGGGAGATGCGAGAGCCTCCACAAACTAACAATCTGATTTCGTACCAAGTGTCATTATCCCGATCTTTTGTTCGATCGACTTCCACGCCATAAATCTCGCACAGAGAGTATTCCATTACTTTACGTGCCAACAAACCCCGCTGTTTAACAGTCAAGGTGTTTAAAGTTCCATCGAAGCTGTAGGTTTCATTATTTCTCAAGACGATCACTGCGATTGCTGTAAGCAAAAATATGCCTCCTGTCCATCCCAACCAGCGATCTTCTTGGCTTAAGCGCAGCAATCGATCTTTTGCATTTTTAACATAAAAATTGATATCCGAAGCAACAGCGTCTTGGGTTCCCCAATTAGTGGAGTTAGCAGTGAAAGGAACATTGCCAATAGAAGTCAAAAGTACAACTCTGGTTTTATAGCCGCATCTTTCAACTTTAGCTCCCCGCAAAGAAGCAAGCTCAATTTCTTTGATGTTCGACCCCAGTAAATTCGATCGCACCAACTGGCAATTTCCTTGTTTTGCCTGCAATCGCTGGCAACTCAAGGTTGCTGCATGATAGTCGAAAGTCACCGATATCAGTCCAACTGCCATGAATAAACAACTAGGGAGCCAAAAATCAAATATGCTTTTAGTCTGAATTATTAATTCACTTGCTGTTTGCTTGATTATTTTCATTTATCTCCCCCTTAAATTCCAAAAATGATGTTGCAGAGCGCCTTACTAACCCCGATTAGCCGAATTGTTAACTTATATATTATTTGAAGTCGTCCTCTGCCATGACCCTTTTATTTTAGTAATAGGTTAGCACTAAAATTCCTGACCGACAACAAATGTCGCGAGTTTACCGTCGGCTTAGTTTAAGATAGCTTTCCATGATTTAAAACACATGAATCTTAAAAATATATTAATTATGTTATGTGGAATAAAACGTTAGCTTCGTGCTCCGTAGGGAAGTAATCACCCAGGTGAGTACAGGTTTACATTTGGTTACATTATCAGTTTTATTTGCGCCTACTTAATTATCGTTAGTTATTAACTTGGGCGATTCCCTACATGATAGCTACGATTCACGGACTTGCACGGCAAATACATTGCTAAGCGTGCGATTATCGCTAATCGATATATAGCTGCGAATCAAGTCAGCCATTTTGTACTGTTCTGTTAGTGAATAGCTTCTTAAACAGATGATATCGCCCCCGAACATCCACAAATGAACATAATAGCTACGATTTCCCTCGCTATCTCTTATTTCCTCTAATTCCACCGCAGAAATCTCGCGAGTTGAGCATTCGGTAACATTATGAAGCCACACACCCCGTCGTTTAATGGTCATTTTGCTAAAAGTTTTATCAAAAATATATGTTTCATCTATCGCCCCGTCCAATAAAGACAGAGAAAACAACAGAAATATGCCTCCACCTATCCAATTTGACGCTAAAATAATCTGCAATAGTCCAATGACGATGAATGGAGAAATTAATAGCAAACCATCCCAGGCGCTGGCAGTTTTAATTGTTAGTTTAGTTGGTGTTTGTTTGAGAATTTTCATGAGTTTAGTTATTGAGTTTAAAAACGAGGTTAATTACTTATATATCCGCTGTCTGCAATTTTTAAGGCACGGATTATTATTTGACACTGCTTTGGACGATCGCACTTTTGGTGTTGTCAACAGCCTTGACAGCATAAGCATCGCCCGGACGTAGCTGTAAAGCTCTGTTAAAATTGATTAAAGCGGTTTGATAGTCTCCCTGTCCGTAGTAGATATAGCCGAGTTTCATAGATTGTTTGAAGTCAGAATTTTGAGCAGCAACATGAGTAGAATTAGGGTCAGCAACAGGTGCTGCAGGAGCAGGAGCTGGCTCGGCTGCAGGAAATGACTCGAAAGCCGGAGATAACTCTTGATAGGGTGATGGAGAAGTGTTGAAATCCGAAGGAAAAGCAGAGGGAAATTGCTCGTTATATCCCTGCTCTAAATTAGATCCAGAGTCAGAGATTTTTACAAAGTTTTTGCCATAAAATACTGAAGTAGTAATGCCTCCCAATACAAACATTAGCAATCCAGCACATTGAATTAAAAAGGTTTTTCTGATTTTTTCATTACTCCAATTTTTGATATAAAAAACTAAGGATGCAAAAGGGACAAGCAAGTAAAGCACTCCCCAAATAGTTTCCTCTCCAAAAGCTTGAACTAACCCCCAAAAATAGCCAACAAGACTTAAAACTAAACCTAAAATGAAAAATAAGGCGATCGCAATACCAGGCATTTTCTCTTTCTCCCATTAATGTAGAATTATTTAGCACACTGTAAAGGTAAGGATTCCGGCACATTTTTAACCTGACACTATTTCCCCTGTTTGCTGTGTTAAAAATAGATTAGCGGTGACAACAGTTCGATCGCGCACAGCGAATGTTAGGATTTAGGTTAGGATTTTGACTAGGAACTCGATCGCGACTGCCGCAAATGATACCCTTTACCCTCGATCGACCCGAAGAACCATTTGCACGCGCAAGCAAAGGCTGGGACATCCAAAAGCTTTATACCGACTTGGCAAATGCCAAACAAGAATTCGCCCCCCACACCAGAAGAGGGCTGACACCCGTAGAAAAGCGGCATCTCTGTGGCTTGTTGTGCGGCTACAGCCCAGCCGAAATTGCGGTTTTTCTCAACAAACAAATCAAAGGTGTAGAAGTTGATTTGTCAAAAACTTTGTACCGATACATAGAAGTATTGACAAATCGGCCGCGAAATGACCTCAAAAATTGGAGAGATGCGATCGACTGGCTGGAAATAGCCGGGTATAAAACGCAGCCAAAAACCTCAACCGGCGCCTTTTTAAAAGCTACTCTCCACCATTCAGACAGGATTTTGTCTGCAGCTATCAGTCCCGACGGACAATTACTCGCAACGGGTTCAGAGGACAGTACAGTGAAAATTTGGAGTTTGCACAGCGGGGAACTGCGGCAGACGATTTTCGGACATTCAACAGCCGTGTTGCTAGTTGCTTTCAGTCCCGCCAGCAAAACGCTGCTGACACGATCGCGCGCGGGTACAGTCAAACTCTGGAACCTGCAAAACGGCCAACTCCTGAAGCGTTTGGCAGACGTACACCGCCACGAATCCGTCGCTGTCAGCCCCGACTGGCAAATTTTGGCGATCGGCACCACCTGCGGCACAATCAAGCTTCAGCACCTCAACAGCGGCCAACTGCTGCAAATTTTGGAAGGCTACCAAGGGGATGACATAAGTGCGATCGCCCTGAGTCCCAACGGCAAAATGCTAGTAGCCAGCGGCCTCAATGCAGCCAGCGGTTTCTGTCGCGCCACAGTCACTTTGTGGGAATTGCCGGGAGGCGAAGTGAGGCGAACATTTGGTAGCGAAAATTATGTAGCGATTTCTTCCGATAGCCAAATTCTTGTCAGTCATGGCGGCCAAACTATCAAACTGTGGAATTTGCAAACAGGCGAATTATTGCATTCGCTGCAAACAGGAATTCGCATCACTTCCGCCGCCGCAATTAGCCCTGATGGGAAATACTTTGCAGTGGGGTGTTTTGACGGCACTGTTAGACTTTGGAATCTTCGCGGCGAATTACTGCACACTTTAGATGGACATTCTAGCCCTGTGTCTGCGGTGGCGATCGGGCTTTTGGGCGAAACTATCGTCAGCGGCGGAGAGAATGGTACTGTTAAACTTTGGCAACTGCGGATTTAAGAATATCGATTCCGGTTGCACCGTCCGTGCTTGTTGACTGTTGACTGTTGAGTGATGACTGTTGACTGTTGAGTGATGACTGTTGACTGTTGACTGATGGCTGATGACTGATGACTGATGACTGATGACTGATGACTGATGACTGTCGGATTTGATATCAAACTAATGCCGATCGAGATACCCGACTTGTTCAAAAAGTCGGGTATCTGAACCACATACTGACAATTTCGATCGCCCTTTTAAGCAATAAAAATCAGCGTTCCCTTGCTCATTTCCAAAGTATCGCCCATTTGCATACCATTGTGAAAAGCACCCAAAATAACCTCGCTAGTTTTGCCGAAAGCGATCGCCCCGCTAGCATCAATTCCAATTGCGCCAAAATCCCGTTGACGTTCGTCAGCTTCAGTAAAAGAACGCTCAAAAGCAGCTTTCAAACTCAAACCATCCGTTACCCGAATCACAATTCGCGCGGCCAAACACTCGTCCATAATGTGCTCGCCAATCCCCGTACAGCTTACCGCCGCACTTTGGGCTGCGTAATTTCCCGCCGGCATCGCCGAGTCACTAACCCGCCCAATCCGCTCAAAACCCTTGCCACCAGTCGAAGTCGCAGCAGCCAAGCGTCCATGCACATCCAAAGCTACGACTCCGATCGTACCCATACCGGCCGGTTCGGCAACCACGTCAGCCATTGCTTTGCTAAAATTGCCTTGGCGTTCCTGCATCCACTCGTGCAAACGCAAATCCGTCATCGGATCGTAAATCGGCAATTGAAGTTCTCGCAGCAATTCCGCCGAACCAAAATCAGAGAGAACTCGATCGTCCGAATGCTGCAAAAATTGAGCAAGTTCGATCGGATGTTGAACGCGAGAAACATTAATCGCCCCGCTGAAACGCTGCATCAAACCGTCCATTAGCGAAGCACTCATCCGAATTTGACCGTCCGACTGCACTACAGAACCAGTACCGGCATTGAATCGCGGGTCATCTTCCAACAATTGGCAGCCCCGCACCACTGCATCTACGGCACTTGCACCGTCTTTCAGCAGCGGATAAACTTCCTCCAAAACATCGTAAAGCGATTTCCGCACCGCCTCAATTCCGCCTTTACTATGTAGAGAACTGCCCGCACCGCCGTGAATAACTAGCTTTGGTTGCACTTGTTGCGATGCCATAATTTATAACCTAATAACCTAAAATTTTTCCTTTGCAATCTTAGCTTTGATCGAGCAACTTGCCCTACATTCTTAATCTTGAGCCGCCAAACGGCGGCGACGACAACGTTCGGAGCAGTATTTGACCTCATCCCAGCAGTCGGCCCATTTTTTGCGCCAAGTAAAAGGTCGATCGCACACCGGGCACATTTTTGTCGGTAAATCAGATTTCGATCGTTGCTTGGCCATGTTAATTTGGACATTACATTAGTTAGTGATTAAATTTTAATCAAAACAAACAAAACAACCAATTTCTGCCTAACACCTCCCCAAATAAAAATGCTCGAAACGGCCGACGCCAACATCCGAATAGTTTTAGTCGAACCGGCAGGCCCATTGAATGTCGGTTCTGTTGCCCGCGTCATGAAAAATATGGGTTTGCACCAATTAGTTTTGGTAAATCCCCAGTGCGATCATTTAGGGGAAGAAGCCCGACTGATGGCTGTTCGCGCCGCCGACATATTGGAAACGGCTAAAGTAGTCGAGAGTTTGCCCGCTGCTTTGGTTGGGTGTGTCAGAGCGATCGCAACTACAGGAGATGATTGTCGATCGTTGCCAACACAACTAGAAGAACCCGCAGATGCCTTGCCTTGGCTCCTAGAAGCCCCCAGCGCCCTAATTTTCGGCCGAGAAGACTGCGGCTTAACCAATGCCGAATTAAACCGCGCTCAACGCCTGATCCGCATTCCCAGTAGCGATGCCTACACATCCCTAAATCTCGCCCAAGCCGTCGCTATCTGCTGTTACGAACTATACCGGGAAGAAGGAAGAAGGAAGAAGGAAGAAGGAAGAGGGAAGAAGGAAGAAGGAAGAAGGAAGAAGGAAGAGGGAAGAAGGAAGAAGGAAGAAGGAAGAAGGAAGAAGGAAGAAGGAAGAGGGAAGGAAGAAGAAGATGCCTCGTTCCCAGGCTCAGCCTGGGAAGGCATATCCAGAGGCTCTGCCTCTTCAATACCCGATGCCACAGATAATTTATCAACTTGTTACCAAGAAAAACTTGCCACCCGCCAGACAGAAAATCCCTCAATTCCCCTCGCCAGTGCTCCCTTGGAAAATTTAGAGGGATATTACCAGCAACTAGAAACGCTGTTACTCAAAATAGGATATTTGCAGCAGCACACAGCAGCAAGCCGGATGGAAAAATTTCGGCGTTTGTACAACAGGGCTTATCCGACAGTGGATGAAGTCGCCATGCTGCGGGGTGTCCTCCGCCAAACAGAATGGGCAATCAAAACTTACCCACGAGAGGCAAATTCTGATACTCTGGATGGGGCGTTACCGGAAAATCCAACGGATAGCTAGCAGAAATGCTGATAATTGGGGATGTGAGATTGAGGATTTTTTTCACAGAGAACTTTCCTTCACCCACTTGTCACCTTCATAACAGAGTTTCTTGACTAAAAACCTAAGCTTTGCGATAATTTGCGAGCAATAAACCCGGTTGCTGATACCATGCAGCGTCTGGGGTAAATCTAAAATCTAAAATCTAAAATCTAAAATTGATTGGCTGACAAGCTGAAAAATCTTAAACTTGAACTTTACATTAGTGATGAAGGAGTAAGACGTGGCAGAGCGGTTTCCCAAAGGATCGATATTATCGGTGATATCCTCGTCGATATCCTCTCCCAACTCCGGCTCAAAGCAGCCTAAGTCCGGCAAAGCAAGTCAGTCTGGCAACTCGGGCCGCCGCCGTCCTCCCCAACCGCAAAACGGCAACCCAGAAATTCGATCGCCCGAACCTGCAACTTTGCCACCGCAACAGGGCCGGGGTAGCAGAAATGGAGCCAATTCTCCCACATCTTCGGAAGAATTTACTACGCAAGACTTTTTATCCGATCCTCGATCGGCAATTAACCCCAGAAAACCCAGAACCAGCAAAACTCCGCAATCGAAGACTCGCCAACCAAGCAAAAAAGGCCTCGCTGCTGTCGATATGTTCGAGTTTCCCGATCCGACTCTGGAGCGGGAAAATGTGAGTTCGATCGCCAGCAATCCCAACAGCCAGCTCCCAACTGCCACTCAGCCTGCAACCCGTGGAAGTCGTTCCAGTTCGCCCCCAGTTCGCATTTCAGACACGGTAATCTCCGCAGATACCAAAAAACCCCCCGTGCCTAAACCGCGCCCAAAAGCGAGTCAGAGACCAGGTAAACGCTCTGCACCTCGGAGCGTGCCGCCGTTGGTGTATGCTACTCGCTTGCTGATTTTGGGAGTTGGGATAGCGGTGATTTGCGGTACGCTGCTGTCGGTGGTGAATGCCGTCAGTCGAGCATCCACGGTAGCGACAGAAGAACCAACCACCGCAGGGCAGAAAAACCCAGCCGATAGCGCATCTGCGGCATCCGCAACCCCAGAAGTGCTACAACTCAATCAAGAATTAGGAGCTTTGAAAACCCAAGTTCAGGTTTTAGCAACAGAAAATCCTAGTTTGACAGCCGGAATATTTCTAGTCGATTTAGATACTGGAAGCTACCTAAATTTTAATGGCGATACTGCTTTTGCTTCAGCTAGCACGATTAAAGTGCCAATTTTAGTAGCTTTTTTCCAAGCAGTAGATGAGGGCAAAGTGCAGTTAGATCAGATGCTGACGCTGAAGCCCGAACACATTGTCGGCGGTTCTGGGGATATGCAAGACCAGGCTCCTGGCAAGAAGTATTCGGCTTTGGAAGTTGCCCAAAAGATGATTGTTGTCAGTGACAATACGGCGACAAATATGATGATTGAGTTGTTGGGAGGTGCTGAGGTGTTGAATCAGCATTTTGCCAATTGGGGTTTGAGTACGACGGTTCTGCGTAATAAGTTGCCAGATTTGGAGGGAACTAATACTACCAGTCCGAAGGATTTGATTAATATCATAGCCCAGGTCGATCGAGGTAATGTGGTATCGGTGAAATCGCGCGATCGCATTTTGCAAATCATGCGCCAAACTAAAAATGATTCTTTGCTGCCGAAAGGTTTAGGCGAAGGTTCAATTATTGCTCACAAAACCGGCAACATTGATACAATTCTTGCGGATGCGGGTATGGTGGATTTGCCGAACGGTAAGCGTTATTTGGTGGCGGTGATGGTGAAGCATCCGCCGGAAACAGAGAAGCCAGCTCAAACATTGATTCGGGATATTTCTCGGATGAGTTACCGCTATTTGTACGGTGGGGAAACGCCAGCCGATTCACAAGTTCAAATTAAAAATTGAAAATTCAACCGGGTTTTTTCCGGCTAGTGTTGTAGACTTTATCAAACTATAAATCAGTTTGTATTATGAAACTCAACATCCGCCTTGCTTGTCTAGTAGCGCTCTCAACTTTAGCCGTTGGAGTCTTCCCTACCTTGAGTAATGCTAATCCTGCTCCAGATTTTGAGACGGACGGCGTGAGAGTGATCAACAATAATATCGAACTCAATCGGGCGAAAAACTTAGCCCGTCAAGCAGCAGAAATTGCTAATGGGGGTTTAGGCAACTATCGAGCTGAACCTTCTATGCACGGTACTTCTAAGGAATCGCCGTTTGTTGACAATGGCGATGGAACTTGGACTTTTACTTTTAAGGGTAACAAGCCTGGTTCGTCTGTCTATACTGTAGAAACGGTTGTTACGGTTTCTCAAGATGGCCGAATCAGAGTTGATTATAATGGGCGAATCCGCGAGTCAAGTGGAATTTAACAATACTTCGGACTTATATCAATTCCGGTTACACTCCTTATGATGGGGAGTGGGGGAATGTGGAATTGTTGACTTTGACTTTATCATTCCCATGCAACGGGAAACGATATGAACTTGTGAAATAGCGATCGCCCGATTAGAGAAATCCTTGATTAAGCTTTCGGAGCGGGTGATTCTCGCAACATTCTTTCGCTACTGAGATCCCGATCGATTTTCTTTATTAAGCCGAGAGCCGGACCTCTCAAATAAACGAACGAGGGCACTCCGGTCACGCTTTCAAGTTGCTTGTTACCCTGTCAGGCCAAATAGAAGCAGGTTAATAAGTTTGCTCGTGATAAGTAGTGATATCTAAAAAAGTGTAATATAAAGAGAGATAGAGTTTACTAGATAGAGATTAGCAAAAGCTATGAAACTCAAGCATTTTATCAATCTGCACAAAGGACTCAGCTTTCCATTTATTTTGACACTGATGTTCATTTACCAAAATTTTAATTTGGGTGCTTGGGTTTATCTCGCCCTGCACGGTACTTATGGTTTGTTGTGGCTGCTCAAAGACCAGATATATCCAGATAAACAGTGGGAACAAGAAATCTCTGTCGGAACGGGAATATTAGGCTTTGTGTCACTTAGCCTCTATTGGGTAGCACCTTTTATTTTGATTAGCAGTGGCTCACAACCACCTCTGCCGTTAGTGGCAGCAGCAATTTCCCTAAATATTATCGGTGTCTTTCTACACTATACTGCTGATGCACAGAAGTATTACACCCTTAAGTACCGTTCGGGACTAATAACTGAAGGATTTTTTGCCCGATCGCGCAATACGAATTACTTAGGAGAAATCCTAATCTACGCAGCGTTTGCGATGCTAGTTCAGCACTGGCTACCTTTTTTAATTCTGGCAGCTTTTATGGCTGGTGTTTTTATTCCTAACATGATAAAAAAAGATCGTTCACTCGGACGATATCCTGAATTTGCCGACTACAAAACTAGGTCTGGACTTTTACTACCACGACTATTTGTATCGACAGCTCTTGAACAAAAAAAAGACAGTTTAGAGGAGAAAGTGGGTTAAAAATAGTAATTTAGGGCGTTGCGGAATTACAATATGAGTTGATGAGGGATAATAAGGCGAATTTTTAGGAAATGCCCTGAATGCAGCTCAACTCATATCCGCAAAATAAGATCAACCTTCTAATAATAAATTTCCCGCCTTTGCCGCACAGCCTTAGCGAGTGCCCCATACCCCTTTGGGAGCTTTCACCGTCACGCTTGTAGGCGATTTAAAGCAGTCGGTAGATACTTTTAAACATCGTTTTTCAAGACACAGAGGCTCAAACCCTTGCCGCACCAGTCCTACAGCCGAAAGATTTGACCCCTCCAAAAAATACCTACCCATTCACGGAAATTCCAAGAACCAGAAAGCGATTAAACACTCGCGACTGCTAACTGTTCTGCAGCCTCTTTCTCGTTCATCTCGTCGAGTTTTTGCCAAACTTGCTGCATCAATTCATCCAATCCAACTCTACTAACGGCGGAAATCAACAAAACAGGAGCGCCGCTAATTTCTTTAATTCGGCTGATTAAATTAGCGATTTCTTCGCTTTCGAGGTCGATCGCATCTACCTTATTAAAAGCCAAAATCTGCGGTTTATCGGCTAAACCACGTCTGTAAGCCTTTAACTCTTCCTGAATTGTGACGTAATTGGCGATCGGATCTTCATCGGTAATATCAATCAAGTGCAGCAACAACCGAGTTCGTTCGATGTGCCGCAAAAACTCGTAACCCAAACCAGCACCTTCGTGGGCTCCTTCAATTAATCCCGGAATGTCTGCAAACACCGTACCGTCGCCGCTGGGTTTTCTGACTACGCCCAAATTCGGGACTAAAGTTGTAAACGGATAATCTGCTATCTTGGGGCGAGCTGCAGACAAAGCTGAAATTAAGGTGGATTTGCCAGCATTCGGCATCCCCAGAATTCCCACTTCAGCTAATAGCTTCAATTCCAAACGCAAAAATTTGTGTTCTCCTTCTTTTCCCGGCATCGCATAATCTGGAGCGCGGTTGGAATTAGTCAGAAAACACTTGTTTCCCAAACCGCCTTTGCCACCTTTAGCTACGCAAAAAGTCTGTCCGGGCGTTACTAAATCTGCTAAGATTGCCTGAGTTTCCGCGTCGTAAACTACTGTACCGCAGGGAACTTCGATCGTGCGATCGTCCCCAGAAGCCCCTGTCATATTCTTCGGCGCGCCGCGCTTCCCGTCATCGGCTTTAAAAATCCGGTTGTACTGAAAATCCAGCAGCGTTTGCAGGCTTTCCACCGCCACCATAAACACAGAACCGCCCCGCCCACCGGTGCCGCCGCTCGGCCCGCCCGCTGGTACATATTTTTCTCTGCGAAAAGCTACCATACCGTCGCCACCTTTGCCGGCTGCGACTTGAATATCTGCTCGATCGATAAATTGCATAATTTAGTCAGTAGTCAATAGTCAGTGTCAATAGTCATTAGTTATTATTATACCAGATGCAAGTATCATATTTCCCTTTTCCTTTAGTCCGCGTCGGCGGACTAAAGCCAAGTTTACTTGCGATTGACAGTTGCCGCAAAAATATAATTATACCAATTCTCAAAAGTAGTGCAGAGCGAGAGATTGTAGGCGAGCATCTGTAGGGAATCGGCAATGCCGTTTCCGGCTCCTAAATCTGCGACTTTTAATATTTTGTATAAGATTGAGGATTGTACCAAAACTTTTGTTTAATTAGTATTATCAAAGCCGATTTGATATTAGCAGGACTCACGCATAAAAACAAACTGAATAAACCGGGTTTTTCTACTGGCTTTTTCTACTGGCGCGGATGGGTGTAACGATGTTTTGTCCTAGAAAAACCCGGTTTTTGCATTTTGGACTAATTAGTAGTCATTGGTTAATAGTCACACTCACTAATCCAAGATTTCACAAGAATGACAACTGCCTACTGACAACTGACAACTGACTACTAACAATAGGACGATACATCTTCCTTACATTCATCTGCCAAATAGCAGAGAGCTCGAAAGCGCATCCCGACTAACTGTTCGTAAAGCGGGTTAATCTGGCACATCGCCGGAATGTGGACGATTTTGCGACCAAATAACACGACATCTCGCTCAAACGGACACTGGGGCGGAATAATTTTACAGACAAAGTGTGCCAATTTTGGGTCGTGAATTTCCCAGCCGTCAAGCCAGTCTTTGACGGGTTGCAGGACATTTTTGTGGTGAGGTTTAGGTAGCCGAGATGAAAGAGGTGTTCCGACTACGGGGGGGACGATCGCATCAAAGACTATTTGGCTGCTGGGCCCCTGCGGATCATCGCACTTGCTGTCTTCGATCGTGTGTCGCAGAGCTTCGATCGCCTCTACGTTGTGTCCCAAAGCTGTGCAAAACTTAGAGACTACCTCGTCTTCGCTGAGCGAGTAGGTACCGTCTGCTAGAGCTACCATGACTGCTGTCCTCAAAAAATCCTCGCCTTTGGCGGTGTCTTTCCCTAACACAGCGGCTAATTCCTCTGGGGCAATAGGTTCAAAACCGTCCTCAAAAGATACCGGGTGTAGTTCATCCTCAGTTAGATTTGCAATCATTTTTTGCTCGTCTTCGTCAAAGTTGCCGTCTGCCCAAGCAATTGTCAGCAATCCCCGCAGCCAAGCAGTAATCTCTTCGTTGGTGCAGGAAGATTTAGCGTTACTCATTAGCATTTCCACTTGGATGTACCAGTCAATTTGTTCGTTTACAGCGGACTCAATATTCCCCTCCCAATAATTTTTATTGGTTTTTTGGTCGATGGATGATCTATTTGTGGAAGGTTTGTGGCCGAAGATTGCTCCAAACGCTTGTAGTGGACGTGTTAAAAGCATATTTGTTTCTCAGCAGCATCGCTGACTAGCGAGCTAATCTATTGGCTAATCCTATTCCCTAAAAAGTCATCTATCAAGAGGAATAGGTTTGTTGAATTCATCTTAACTCTAGTTGCACCCATCAAAATGGCGATCGACTTTTATTCAAGCCCGATTGCCATTAGCAACCCGATTTTTCGCAAGAAATAAAAGGTTGGCAAGCGTGGGATCTAATCAGACACTGGGTTTCTCACCCAGGGGCGATCGAACTTCGCTCTGTTTACATTTTAATATATATTTTTGTAAATTTTTCTATGCCGGCAGCACAATATTAACAGCGAGTTGGCTTTAAGCTGTTGAAAAAAAAATATATGAGGAAAATTTTACCGCCGATAAAACGTTTTGATTGCTGTGCCCGTCTAGAAATGATTGATTTTTTTTTAACTTCGGCGGCACAAAATCCAGCGCAATTCCATTGGCGGGCGTGCGTTTGCCATCGGGAAGACATCTCGACCGGTGGCCCAACTGGGAAACCAGGGCGTCGGTGGCCAGGCTCCTTCCGGCAGGTGGTGGCGTTCATATTCAAACACCAATTCATCGGATATTTGGACTAAGGGCAACCCTTCCATGGCGGTGGCGAGTTCTTGGGGTGTAAATAAAGTAGACCAGGAGAGTTGGGCAACTTGTCGCACGAGGGCATCTGGCTGGTAGTCACCGACTGTTAAAAACGTGCTGAACAGCAACAGACCTCCGGGAGACAGGGAATCGCACATTTTAGCGAGGAAAAGCCGTACTTGATCGCTGTCTCGAAAATGCGAAATGACTTCGGCGGCAACTGCTAACTGATAGCGGGCCGGTTTCATCCGCATTAAGGGGTCGAGCACATCGCCTTCAGTCACTGTGACGGGAAGGTTTTCGGCTGTTACTGCCGCTTTCAATTGTTCTGCAAAAGCGGGAGTTAGTTCGATCGCATCTACAGAATAGCCCAATCTCGCCAGCGGCAAGGTATTGCGGCCGGTACCAGCCCCCACGTCCAAAATCCGCACTCGATCGGGTGTGCCCAATTTAGCAGCCGTTGTCATCAATTTTGCATCGGGATGAGAACCGAAAAGCGGAGGTTCTCTGGTGTCTACCCAGCTTTTGTACTGTTCTCCAACTGTTGAGGTAGTAACAATCACTTTGCAGGCTAAACCGGTTTGTGGCGGCTGCACTGATTCGTATTGCAGAATCAGCATCGATGCTGTGGAGGTGCGGTAGCCTTGTTCTAACTTGGTGGCTAAAAGCTTGCTGAGTTCGTCTCTGCGGTCTTCGGGCAGGGGTCTGTCGAGAGTGCTAAATAGATTTTCTATGGACTTGAGATAGTGGCTTAGCATTCCCGGTATGCAGGGGAAAATTAATTCTCCGCGAGCGTTTATGCGAGTATTAATTTTGTAGAGGATTGCTTGCTGGAGAATGTCGGGATTTACTACCAGCGGTAGCTGTTCTGTCTGGTTGATTGTACTTTCGGCGCCCATAAATTCCGCGAATAAGTCATTAGTTATTAGTCATTAGTCATTAGTCATTAGTCATTAGTCATTAGTCATAGGGAAGTCCTTTGAGAGCTGACTGTACAATTTAAAAGTATAAAAAAGCCGATTTTAGATTTCTTCGGTTTGGTTGCTTAGTATTTTTAAGATTTTAGAAAAGGCGATTTTAGAGCTTTATTTTGCATAAAATCCCAATCTCTAATCTCAAATCGATCGACCAAGCCCAAAACCAGATTAGGTCTGAAAATCGGAGTTAGTATCAAGATAAGCTTTGACACTCCTGGGCCTAAAGGCGTGAGGATTCTTAGTTCAAAGACTGGACTTAAATTAAGAACGTTGCCGCACCTAATCCAGAGGTCTAGTCTCCCTAAGCGTTTACGATCTCTAGGATCGAAGTTCCGACATGACCTGTCGTACCTATCCCGCGATTCAGGATGTTAATTGCAGCATTATGATCTCTATCCATTTCGCATCCACATTTACAAATATGAGTACGAGTGGATAGAGACTTCTTAACGATTTCACCGCAGTTACTACATTCTTGGCTAGTACAAGCAGGGTTTACTGCAATTGTAATCCGACCAAACACTTTTCCAAAATATTCTAAGAACATTCTGAACTGATACCAAGAAGCATCGCTAATGGACTTTGCCAGACAATGATTTTTAACCATGTTGGACACCCTCAAATCTTCATAGACTACTACATCGTTTGATGTGATTACGCACCTTGCTAACTTGATAGCATGGTCTTTACGTTGCCTACTTATTTTGAGGTGTCGCTTACCTAAAATCACTCTAGCTTTGCGGCGATTTGAACTCCCTTTTGTTTTCCGACTTACTAAGCGTTGAGCACGTTTTAACTGCACTTCACCCTTACGCAGAAATCTAGGATTAGGAATCATTTCGCCATTTGAATCGGTGTAAAACTCCTTTAGCCCTACATCTAATCCGATAGTTTTCCCTGTTGATGGGGCTAACTCAATTCTGTCTACTTGAATGCAAACTTGAGTGTAATATCCATCTGCTCTTTTAACCAGCCTCACCCGTTTAATCTGCTCTGGCTGATAGAAATTTAGGTCACGAGTGCCTTTTAACTTTAATCTCCCAATCCCGCATTTATCGGTAAAGGTGATTGACTTTCTATCTGCTGAGAGTTTCCAAGAATTGGTCTTGTACTCCACAGAACGGCAGTCTTTTTGGAAATGTGGGAAACCAACTTTTTTCCCTTTAATCCCTTTTTTGACGTTTTCATGGAATCGAGAAATACTAGCCCACGCTCTTTCTGCACTTGCTTGCCGAGCCATTGCGCCTAACTTGTTTGCAAAGTCAAACTCTTTAGCCCAAATAGCACAGTACTTAGAAAGATCGAACCAAGATTTAGCCCCACCATCCATCCACAAGCGAATAGACTTGTTGCGAATGAATTGACCAATTCTAATCGCTTCATCAATCGCTTGAAATTGGTTCGGTTTTGCATAAATCTTAAATTCTAGAGTTAGCATCTTTTTTTCTCCTGTTATTCCTATGATAAAATATCCATCATAGGAATAGATCAATTAATAAAAGTCCCCCTAGAAGAGGGAGGCTCTAACCCCGAATTTTTGTTAGCGAATTCAAATTTTATCTTTCACGGCGAGGTGGAAAAAGCGTCAAATCCTCTCGCCTTCTCCCCTCTCTCCTTCCCCTCGTCAGCCATAACAGGCAATTTATATGGGTAGCAACTTAAAGCTGGGCTTAGTTGCTGCCGGTAAAAGTCACTTGAGGGAACTTTGACTGAGCTTCAGTCATCGGGCGCCGTCTGCCTTCTTCTTGCCAGTAGTTGATTACTTCTGTCGCTTGGTTGAGGATTTCGACGCGATCGTTATCAGCAATCCAGTGTTTGGCTTCGAGTTCGTTTTTGAGGTCTTCCCACGCATCTTTGCGAGGCCAGAAAAAGTAGGATGTCAGCGGGCTAGTTCCTTTGCCGACAACTTGGTCAACGGCGAGGGCAACATTCTCTTCTAGCCAGAGAACTTTTAAGATGAACTTGGACAAGCAAACCTCCAGGGTTCCGATCGAACTTGTTAAAAATTTCTACAATCGCTAAGCGTAGCACACTCTGTTCGATAATTGGTCATCGGCCATGAAAAGTTTTGTGGCGCGGCTGGTTTTAGCGCCACTCAGGGGCTGGGAACAGATAAAATTTGGGTTCTCACCGCAATACGCTTGGGCCCGATCCCGATCCCCCCTAGCTCCCCTTAAGAAGGGGGGGGCAAGAACTTACTCTTGCGTCCCCCTTCTTAGGGGGATTTAGGGGGATATCGGAGGAATAAACAGTTTTAACCCAAGCTTATTGATTCTCACCGGCCCTAGGTACAAGGATTAGTTAAGTTGTGAACAGAGTTATTGTAGTTTTTGACATTGACGGTGTGGTGCGGGATGTGTCCGGTTCCTACCGACGGGCGATCGCCGATGCGGTGGAACATTTCACGGCGGGTGCTTCTCGCCCGAATTCTCTCGATATCGACTCTCTGAAGTCTGAGGGTGTGTGGAATAATGACTGGCAGGCGTCTTTCGAGTTTGTTTGCCGTTATTTTGAGGGGATTGGCCGATCGAGAAATGAACTCGCTCTCAACTATGACGAGTTAGTGGCTTTTTTCCAAAGTCGCTATCGCGGGCCCGATGAGAAAAATTGGACTGGTTACATTTGCGACGAACCGCTGCTGTTAAGTCCGGCTTACCTGGAAAGTTTAACGGTTGGGGGCATTGTTTGGGGCTTTTTTAGCGGGGCGATGCGGGATGAAGCTGCTTATGTTTTGTCAGGGAAATTGAGTTTAAATTCCCCCGTGTTGGTGGCGATGGAAGATGCACCGGGAAAACCCGATCCGGCTGGACTTTTCGCGGCAATTGAACAGTTGGAAAATCTGCACGGTTTAGAAAAAAATTTGCCCGTGATTTACGCGGGAGATACTGTTGCGGATATTTACACGGTTGTGAAGGCGCGGGAAGTGCAACCAAATCGGGTTTGGCTGGGGGCTGGAATTTTGCCACCTCATGTTTTGGATGATTCTGTGCGCTGCGAGGCGTATGCTGCGGTGCTGGAAAATGCGGGTGCAGCAGCGGTTTTCAGGAATGTGGAAGAGTTGACGGCTGCGCGGATTCGAGAATTAGTTCTGTTGACTGTTGACTGTTGACTGTTGACTGTTGACTGTAGAAGGAGGGGTCATACCAATTTTTTATGAGGTTGCATAGAATCCGATCCCCCCTAGCCCCCCTTAATAAGGGGAGTAGGGGGTGGGACAAGATTCTTCTCAAAGTCAACCCCTACTCCCCAACAATCAGGGGGATCGAGATATGTGCAACTTCACATTAAATTCGTATTAGTTGTCAGTTGTTAGTTGTCGAAATAACAAATAACCAATGATATCGTTTCCGGTTGTATCGGAATAATAAAATCGAGTCAACAGTTAACAGTCAACAGTCAACAGTCAACAGTCAACAGTCAACAGTCAACACTCAACTTTCCCTTTGAGATTATTGCAAGTGCAAGAATTTGTCTAATGCACTGACTGCAAGTGGTGGCCAGCGGCGGTTATTGGCAACCCAATCGAGGTCTTTGTAGCGGGAGTCGAGGCCGATGGCTGCTACCCAATTGCTCTCAGCTTCGCCGCGATTTCCTGCTTCCCAAAGACAGGCGCTGAGGGCGGCTCTCATGTCGGCAAATTGGGGGTATCTGCGGACGATGTTTTTCATGTTGCGAATTGCTTCTTTGGTTTGCCCGTTTTGATAAAGTGCGAGGGCGTGGTTGGCGCGGGCAAAGGCGTATTCGGGGGCTAGTTCAAAGGCTTTGCTGTAGTCGGCAATTGCTTGTTCCCATTTTCCTAAACCTGCTTCGGCGTTGCCTCGGTTGTTGTAGGCGGCTGGATCTTGGGAGTCTAATTCTAGTACATGATTGTAGTCGGCGATCGCATCTTCCCAGCGTCCTAAACCTTCTAAGGCGGTGCCGCGGTTGAGGTAGGGATCGGGGGCGTCGGGTGCTAGCTCGATCGCTCTTTCGTAGTCGGTAATAGCGGCTTGTAGTTTGTTTTGGCTGACTCTAGAATTGCCTCGGTTGCTCCAAGCGGCTGCTTCTGAGGGAAATTTGTCAATGATTTGAGTCCAAAAAGTTTCTGCGGCGGGAAATTTGCCTTCATTTGTAGCTTCAAAAGCTTTTTGAACGAGCTCTCCCAATTCCTGTTGGGGATCGGTGATATCTGTTGGTTGTACTTGGGCGGCAACGGGCGCGATATTTCCTAACCATACTAACCCGGTTACAATTAATACTGTAAAAAATGTGAAAAGTGAGCGAATCATTGTTGTTGGTAGTTTAAACTTTGCTAAACATATTATTAACCGAATTTGCCGGGGTTGCTTGGATAAGTTATACCAATTTTTTATGAGGTTGCATAGAATCCCATCCCCCCTAGCCCCCCTTAATAAGGGGAGTAGGGGGTGGGACAAGATTCTTCTCAAAGTCAACCCCTACTCCCCTTCTTAAGGGGAATCGAGATATGTGCAACTTCACATTAAATTAGTATTAGGGATAATTTGGTGAAAAAACGCTTGCTGATTTTGGGCGGGACGGGGGATGCTGCTGAACTGGCGGTAAGAGCGTCTCAAATTGCTGAAATAGAGGTGGTATCTTCGCTAGCAGGACGCACTCAACAGCCTTTTACCCCAAAAACGGGTACGGTGCGAATTGGGGGGTTTGGTGGGGCGGCTGGGCTGGCGGCGTTTTTGCTCGATCGCGGAGCCCGCCCCTACGGGGGCTACGCCAACGGAGACGATCGCCCGATCGACTTTTTGATTGATGCTACTCATCCGTTTGCGGCTCAGATTTCTGCTAATGCTGCTATTGCTGCTGCTGAATGTAATGTGCCCTTTTTGATGCTGGTGCGTCCTGCTTGGGAGAGGGTGGAGGGCGATCGCTGGATTGATGTTGCCAGCCACTCGGAGGCTGCAAGGGCTTTATTAGGGCTGTCTCAGCGGGTGTTTCTCACCATTGGTAGGCAGGAATTGGCTGCTTTTGCTGATTTGGATGCTATTTGGTTTTTGATGCGGGCGATCGATCCTCCGGCACTCAATACTCCTATTCCTAATGGTAAATTGTTATTAGCAAGGGGGCCTTTTTCTTTGGAAAACGAGCACCAATTACTATTAGAATATCAGATTGATACAATTGTTAGTAAAAACAGCGGGGGCGGTGCTACTTATGCCAAAATTGTTGCGGCTAGGGAACTGGGAATTCCGGTGGTGATGGTGCAGCGGCCGCCGATTGCCGATGTTGAGCAGGTTGCTGATGTTGAAGGGGCGATAGGTTGGTTAGTTAAGCAGTTATGATATCAAATTCGTTAGCATCGGAATAGTAAATTCGAGTTGACTGTTAACTGTTGACAGTGAACAGTCAACCGTCAACATCATTCCGGTGTTACCGGAAATGATATTAGTCGGGTTTAAAACATCGGCCAGGTTATGTCTTTTAGTAATAGTTGATTTCCTGGCTGGATGATTATTTGTTTTAGTTCTAGCTGCATTCTTTGAAGGTTTTAATAGGATTTGAAATATAAAATAATTTAAGTTAATAGAATTTTAGCAATTCTGCATTTATGCGGAATTGATGTTAGAGATCAAGATTCAATTTATTGAAAACTATCATTTACACCCACCATTTGCTGGATCATTTCCTTCAGCAGTTCTCATTCCTCCTAGGAGAGTTTCGACAATCACGCACTGCTTTGTACCGCCATCAGCAGGAGCAACTGTGACATAAAATGAAGTTTTATCTGGATTGCCTAGGTAGTTAAAAGTGATGGAGGGTGCATTAGGTGGATTAAGTGGATTAGGAACAAGTGAAATAGTGCCGGGTTTAATTTCGCCTCCGCTGCTGAAAGTCTCTTTTCGTAACGGTAGTGGCTGTCCTGACGAATCGACGCCAGGTGGAATGGTATCTATCGTAACTGTTGGTGGGTCAGCTACCGGATTGTTTGGAATATAATTGAATGTAACTGTGATATCGCGCTTAGTTCGCTTTGCTTCGCTTTGTGCAAATCGTAAGGATTGGAAAACGCGATCGTTGACAGTGCGAACTCTTTGTCTGTTGATGAATGCCAGCCAACTTGGAGCGGCGATCGAGCTTAATATACCTATGATCAACGCTATCACGAGCACTTCTAGAAGGGTGAATCCTCCATCGCCTTTTCTGGATGCAGTTTTCTTGAAATTATGGCTGGGCTTGGCAGCACACTTATGCAAAAGTTTTAATAATATTGGTGGGGTTTTCATGGTACTCTCCTATTGTTTATCAGCGGGCGGCGATGCGGAAATGTGTTTCAGGCATAAGTTAATTTCCTCGCGCACCTAGACCTTGTACTTGCACGCTTGCTGTTGGGAAATATGCGGGCTTTGGGTTATTGGGGTCATAGTCAGCATCGGCTTGAAGGCGGCGCAGACTATTTCCTCTGATAGTAACTCTGGCTAAATTTCTTTGTGTATCAACACAAGCGTAGAAGCTGTTTATCTTTGTTGTTCTATCTGTTACTTTTAGAGTGTCTTCTAAGATAAAGGATGTTGTAATTCCAGTTTGGGTAGTGGGATTCCCCAGAGCGGTCGTACATTCATTCCCTATGAATTCCGGCTTGGTGCCGTAGTCGATGTAATTAACTAATACATCAACGCGGTCCCAAGCAACGTTTGGGTTCGTCACCTTTTCCGTTGGCTTACTGATGTCAAAACCTGCCACATTGGGAGCACCTATGTTAAAGGCAAGACTGCGCTTTTGCCCGTCGGGATTTTTTAGATCACCATCAGCAAAGTAGCGGTTTGCTGGAATAGGATCTGTCGATTTAGTAGGATCTCGCAGTCCGTCCTGAATTTGATACCGAACAATACGGGTAGGACACGTACCTCCTGAAGGCTGACACCAAATGCCAGGGCCACCTCTAACTTGGTAGTAGGCAACTAATGATAAAACATAGGTATCGTTGCACGCACCTGCGCCTTTGAGTGGTGTGTTTTGAGCGCAACTACTGGGTTTATCACCCGGCACTATAGGAATAGAATTCTTGAGCTGCTGGCGCTTCCAAAATACCAGAATAGGAGTTCCATTTGTTGCAGCAGCAGAGGGGATGAAATTTCCCGCTACGAGTCCGGGGACACCATTTGCACTATTATCGTAAATATAAATAGCTTGGCTCAAATCTTGGGCGATGAAATCAACGGCCGCCTGAATGTCTTGCTCGGTGTTTGACTTGACTTGTTCCCTCCTGTCGGTATTCAGCATATCGACTACAAAACCGAGCATCGGCGTAATGATTAAAAACGCCATAATTGCTCCGACTAATAGCTCGACCAGAGTCATGCCCTTTTCAGTTTGAGCTAGCTCAGAGCGGTTTCGCTGATGCTGACTTTTGAGAAGCAACCTGAGTAAATTTTTCATTTTGACTTCTTCCTTTGCCAATGGGTAGGAAACATTTTTGATTAACAAGGATTTTGATTAATTATTTACACGCAGTGATGCTAATCTGGCCCGTTTTAGGATCTCGGATGCGTGAACAAAGCGATCCATAAGAACCCGGTACTGTAGAAGCAGGGATTTCTGTTTGCATTACCACCAAAGGCGCTTTAGGGTCGCCAAGAGCCGAATTAGCTACGGATTGCTGTTTAGTTTTCATCGCGCCCGAAGAAGAAAAAGCATCACCCCGGTAAACCCGCACCGTCAAGGAGTAACCTGTTGTAGTTGGATTGGCGGGGGCGGGATTACTGAGATTTTGCAGAACCCCTTGAACCAACAAGGTTTTGTTACTGCCGGGGTCACAACCAGCACCCAAATCTATACACAAAGTATTTGCACTTGTTGGAGTATCGGCACTAGATGGAAACCTGCCGATATCTGTAGATTTGATCGCCCCTGTCCTCAGAGCGTCTATGTAAGCTCTCGCCGCCTGCGTGGCGAGTTCGATCCGCCGCGCTTGTACGCGAGTCGCTACTGAGTAAGCCATCACCGGGGCGATCGCAATCATCAGCACCGAAACCACAATCATCGCTACCAATGACTCGATAATCGTGTAGCCGCTGTCTCGTGACTGAGGTAAATTTTGCTGTTGTCTTTGCTTGCTCATAAATTAGGACTCCAGTAATTGCGCGGCGGCAGGTTAGTAAGGGAAACTAGCACATTCTGTGGGGGCAATAGAAGAAGTAGCGGGGCTACCACCGTCTTCCTTGACTCCACACATCAAAGTTTTTACCCACGGGTCATTTCGAGGCACTTCCCGGAAAAACTCGGCCGGTTGACTCGTTGAGGGAGGAGTAGTGAACTTTTGAGTGAATAAATCCGGCGGCTGAGGTAACAAGCCCACGTCATAACCCCAGTTCCTCTTGGGCGGGCTGAAGTAGGGAATATCTCCTGCGCCATCAACGTTATATATGACGGGAATTACCAGTGAAGTAGTAGGTGGATTTAACCGATCGAACAGGCTTACTATCTTATCGGCTGGAGTTGAACCTAAAGGAGTTCCTCCTAGGATTGACAGATAGGGTGCTGTGCTAAAGGCGCTGCGGTTTAGCTGGATAAAAGAACCCTTGATATTAGTAGCATCAGTGCCAGCATTCCAGCTTTCCAAGAATCTGGGCAAATTTTGTAAGCCGCCGTTAAAGTCGCCGACTGTGCCGTTGAGGTTTTGAGAGGGAGTGTCGCCCGCTGCGATGACGAGATTGAAAGTTGTATTTTCAGCTCGCGCTATCCATCCCGTGTTTCTCGCAGTTTGTCCACCCTGAGTGGCAGGTGGAGTAGCTGCCACATCTCGGATCTGCGAGAAGGGCAACAATAAGGGCTGCGTTCCCTGTAAAGGTAGGACTGGGGGTTCTGGTGTTGCTCCCGCTAGTAAGGCTGGTAGTGGTGTATTGCTGCCGTCTCTGGCGTTAGCGACGCCGGTATTTACCATATAGAGGGGGCTGCTATTATTGTAAACTGGCGTGCCCGCCCCACCCGCAAACCACAGAGAATTAGCTCTGGCTGCAATGGGAGCGGGAGGATTAGTTCCTGGCGTAACAGGCGCAATAGTAGCCCCTCCCGTGATCGCCAAAGGCTGTGGAGTTGCGGGCGTTAACAATTGATTACTAGCATTTCTTGCAAAAGCGACGCGACGCGGGAATCTTTGTAATGCCGGAAGCGGGGGATCGAATGTTGAACCAGCTTGAAAAGAAGCGCCCGCAGCAGGTGCAACATAAGCCGTCGCAGCTCCCGCCGGGACTGCCTGGAATGCCGTCCGCTCACTGCCGGGTGTTAGATCCACAAACCAGTCAGCATCCCCACACTCAGAAACGGGTAGTTTCTTACAAACTTCCATCAGATACTCTGGCAAAAGCCCGCGCCGTTGAACGGGAGTCACAAAGTTGTTGAAGTAAGAACTTGTAATTTGAACGGGAGGAGGAGTGGTGGTACTTCTGTAGGTAGCGTCTGTCACCGCTATCGCATCTGCTGGTGCCTTTAAATTGCCATTAGCTAAAAAGGCCCCGCTGGAAAGTCCGTTAGTGACAAAGTTGTTGTTGAAAAATCCTCTTTGTCTGCGGCGCAGTACGGCCTCAGCACCCGCATTATTTCGCAGGTCAAAATCTCCTTCGTTCCGGAAGCCAAAACGATATTTTGCTGATAGGAGGGTGACAGCATCTGCCAGAACATTGGCCGGTCTCCAGTAGTCCCCACCACATGAGGGGAGCCTGGGGTCGCCCTGGCGACAAGCAAAGTTGGAATCGAGGTCATCTTTAGTGCGACCGTAAAAGTTGCTCCAAGTTGAATTTACAGTAGTCTTAAATTCTTCAACTTCGGTAAAAGCTGGCGGTGGCCCACCAACAGGTGCGGGGGGGATACGGCCGTGGGCATTAAATCTGCCTTGGATGTAGACTGGCAAGTTGGATACTAAGGTCAGACCTTTTTCCTTCACTACATCTGCTACGGTAGTTACACCTGTGGGAGTGTTGCCGCCCCGAAATAGAAAGTCGCCGTTAATCAGGACAATCCCGTTTGGCTTGCGAGTGGGGTCGAGGGTGGAGTCTGATGGACTGACTCTTTTGCTTGTGGCTTCATCAAGCCCAGTGGCTGGAGTGCCCGTTCGATCGCTACGATCGGGCAGGGCGTCGTCCCGGCTGGCGTAGATAATCCCGCTGTTGGGCAGCAACCACTCCCCAGCAACTGGTTTATCTTTTTCCCCCCGCAGGGCTTTGATATCTAGCTGAGTCGCACGAATTTCTAGGGGTTGCCGTTCTTCTAGGGGCTGATTGTAATTGACTTTTAATCTTGTGGTGTTGGTTAGAGGAACAGGGCCGCTAAGCGTAAAGGCTTCGTTAACGTTGGGGGTAGCAACGTTGTCACGTTCGATCGCCTTAATTTCTCTGCCACTCAAAAATGCTACTTCTTGAATTGCTCCGTGGGGAATCAAGTTGCGATTGGGAGCGATCGCCCTGCTGAGAATGTCGAGTGCACAGTATGTTGAGTCGATCGCAGCTTTTTGTGCTAGTGTGCGAGCGGTTTCAGGCACTTGTAGGGCTGTTCTCAATGGTCCGTTGGCAAACCGACCGTCAGGGAAGACTAAGCTGGCTTGTATGTCTAAAACTGGGTCGCCACCCGTCAGCAAGCCGCCAGCACCCACATTAGAACGGCCGGGTCTGGGTCTTGCTTTGTTGGGGGTGTATGTGATGCCGTTGTTAGAGCCGATGAATGCCTGCGGAGATCCTAGTGTCGCAGCCTGTCTTGCTACGTATGGCGCTGCCCCACCCTGCCCGCTGACATCAGCGGGTAGACCATTACCGACTAGACTCGTAATATTTCTGGCTGTAAAAGCATTGCTGGGGTCGTAGTAACTGCTAACACAGGCATACGGCTTTTGGTCTGGTTGGGCAGTACCAGTAATCGCGTCTGGGTTGTAGCCATTATCTGCGTAATGATAAACAGCAGTTGCCCGCATCCGCAAGTCGCCTTTGGCAAACTTCCGAGCGGTGGCAGCCTCTTCCTTAATTCCGGGAATTAGAGTAGTAGAGGCGACTGTTATAGGATCTAGACCCGTACCGTCGGCTGTGGCTCCGGCCGGCCAAGCTTCCCAACCACCTGTTGGGCTGTTGTTGTTGTATACCTGAGAACCAGGCCCGAGCGGCGACATCGGCATGGTGTCCGGCCAGACTACGGGATAATTTTCCTCCTGAGCAGTTGCTGGGTCGTCGTAAGTAGTGGAGGGCGTGGGACCGATAGCTACAGATGCGGGACCTTGTTTTGGGCCGTCTGCATCTGTCCACCTAGGCGGTGGCAGGAAGGAGTAAGTCCGATCGTACACGCCACCACTGGTAATTACCCGCAAACCGCCAGTTCCATCAAGGGGATTTCTCGGTGTTTGAGCTGCTGCTGCTTCCCAGAAACCATCTCTAAAGGGCGGAGTGGCTGAACCGGGGGTTTCTCCCCAACCATTACCGCGGTCTGTTGCTCCCACGTCAGCAATCTTCGTCACCTGCGACTTGCGGGTGCGACCAGGCTCTCCACCTGTCCAGGGGGTAGGGCCACCAACATCTTGTGGGTCTGCCGCGCCAACGAATTTGGATTGGGTGGCGTCCCATCGCTGGGCTGGTAAGTTGTTGCCTACTAATACCCTCTCGCCCAAATTTTCTTCGCTCTCAATCTTTTCCGGGTTTCTTGACGGCAGTTTAGTGAGATCGAGGGTAAGCCCTGTCGGCCCGGTGGCACTCCCTACCTGTGCATTCCCAGTTGTAGGAAGACTCCAAGCATCTATGGGTCTGAGGCGATCGCCACTTTCTTGAAGGTAAGCAGTGTAAGGTGTTACCGCCGGATCTGCTACTCCCCCGTCACTTCCCAGAGGTGCTTCTTTGAAAGGCACTTTCCGCAGCCTTTCTTTGAAATAAGATTCCAGTGCATTAGAGCGGCTTAGGGGCTGTTGGGTGCTACCTGCTGGGGGATTCACCAATCGATAAACTGAAACTGGATCATCGGTTTCAGGCTTTGACATTTGCCCCTCTACTAGCGCATTTAACCGCCGCGAGTATGCGTTGCCGTTGTAAAGTACATCAAGGCTGGTATTGGTAGGAGCTGATTGATTTGTGGGGTTAATTAGGACTTCTGGGGTTGCGTCTGGTTGCTCGGCGCTTGCTTTAGTTTTGAAAAGATGTACTACTGCGGGGTTACTATTGGTGTTACCTGCCCAACCATTGACTACGTTACCTGCAACCTGAATTCGGCTATTTTCTTGGTCGTAGAAACAAGAGCCTTTGCTGCTAACTTCAAATAATTTAACGTCTCTTGGATTATTCACCCCCGTTACTAATAAATTGCTATTTGTCAAAATCCGCCCGTTTAAATTCAGAGAAACGCCGGGAGATATGTCTAAGTCGTCTTCATAAACTACCGCATTGTTGCTGAGGGGAATGCGACTTTGGTCTTGCTGGTATTCTAGTGCGGATATGCTGGAAGTTCCCGTGAAGGCTTGATAGTTAGCACCCAAAGCAGCAGCTTCTGCTGGATCTTTAATCGGTACGTTTACTGTGTAAACAAAGAAACTTTTGCTCAGCTTACCGTCTAGCTTGTACCAGCCGGAGTCTCCCACCAACGTAGCGACGTTATCGCCTGCCCCGGCCGCCGCACAAGCGGGTTCTAAAACTCCCAAAGACATCGGCGGCGTTCTGGCGTCCAGTGGCTTTCTCGCCCTTGCGACTTCTAGAGATGTTGCATCGAGAGGAGGATTGCGAAAAAATATTCCGTAGAGGGTAAAAGTGTCAAACTTGCCGTCGTTATTTGTATCGACGGGATATCTCCAAGCTGTATTGATCGCTTCGCTTTCTACGATTCCGGCTCCGCTATTTTGAACTGGTGGTAATTTAGGATTGTTTGCGTTAGTCAGGCTTGTACCGTTGACTGGATACTTAAGTATCAAACGCTCCTCGTCACCAAACTTATACAAATCGCTAGTTCCAGTGTTTTCTGACATCATCCGGTACAATTCTGCATCGGAGGGAGTTGATGTCGGTCTTTGCGGATCTTCGTATAGCACGAACTGAATTTTCGCTTTTGCCCGATCGAGCGCCGGAGTCGCCGCCGCCAGCACCTGCTGGTTCACGCGCACGTTACGCGCCGTATTAGCCCGATCGAACGATCGGAGCGTAATCGCCACAGTCAACAATATAACTACCAGCAACACCATCGTCACCGTCGGCAGCACAAACCCCGCCATCGGTAGTCTCGCCCTCCGGCCCATAGCCATCAGGGTTTGCAGCATTGCTCTCATCAGCCGCTTGGCCCCGGATCTGGTAACACCAGCAATCCGCCGCAGCAGGGATACGATAACTTTGGATAATTTGCTCTTAAACATTGACGCCTTCCTGAATAATTTCAGAGATGGTATTGCTGGTAGTTACTGCTCGACAGTACAATCCCATCTTTATTGTTCCCATTTTTTGCAACTTGCATATCAGCCTCTTGCACAAATTTAAATCTGTACCTTGGCTGGAAAATAAAACCCACAAACCCGCAACCAAAATCGCCGCCGATAATAATATATTTTTCCGCGAAAGATTTGCCCCCCACGGATTAGATATTCCTAACTCCACTCTAATCTAGTTAAATTAAAATGTCAGTGGCCAGAGCCAGAGTGAATTCGATCACCCAAAAACAGTGATCGGGATCGTATGCGATGTATTTCCCAGCCCTTGTCTAGCGGGCTTTGTTGGTGTGTTCGCGTTGCTAGCGCTTTTCAACCACCGGAATCTACAATCACGATCGGTCGATCGAGTGGTTATGCCTGTCAGCGCGCTCAAATCTAAATTGGGCGATCGAATTTCCGTAAGGCGTCAAAGTGCGATCTCAACTCTTGCACCATAGTCAATCAGCCTTTTAGGCGCGGGCTCTCCGGCCCAACCCACAAGAAAATTGAACTATGAGTGGAACAGGCATCTTGCCTGTTCTCCAAAATAGTGCAAGATGTCAGTCAGTGCGATCGAATTGTCGTTTTACCCCCCGGCACACTGTCAGTACAAGTGCCAAATATAAACCTACCATCCCCACCCATGAAACAACCCCCCAAACCCCCCGACTTCATCATCATCGGCGCCCAAAAAGGCGGCACAACATCTCTGTACAATTACTTAATCCAACATCCCCAAATCGCCCCCGCAGCCCAAAAAGAAATCCATTACTTCGACTTCAACTTCGACAAAAGCCCAGACTGGTACTGTTCCCAATTTCCCCAGCCCCAAACAGGCGAAAATCTACTAACCGGAGAAGCCAGCCCCTACTATATTTGTCACCCCCAAGTTCCGCAACGAATCCACGATTTATATCCCAAAGTTAAAATAATCGCCCTGCTGAGAAACCCAGTAGAACGCGCAATCTCCCACTATTATTACTATATCAAAATAGGCTACGAATCCCTATCATTAGAAAGTGCGATCGCCTCCGAACCCGAAAGACTCAAAGGCGAAATAGAAAAACTTCAAACCGACCCAAACTACTACAGCTACGAACACCAACACCACAGTTATCTAACCCGCGGCATTTACGCCGATCAACTCCCAGCCTGGATAAAACTTTTTCCCAAATCACAACTTTTAATCCTCAAAAGCGAAGACTTGTATACCAATCCCTTCGGCACATACAACAGCGTCTTAGAATTTCTAGAATTGCCGCCGCACCAACTACAAACCTACGAAAAATACAACGCCACCCAATATCCCCCCATCAGCGAGACAGTATACGAGCAATTGAGAGCATATTTTCGATCGCACAACCAAAGACTAGCCGAATTGTGCGATCGAGACTTTGGCTGGGATTAATCAATATATCTCCCTTGCATCAAAGTATCGTTCCCCCTCCCCTCGAAAAGCTCCCTCTTGTCCCCCCCTTATTAAGGGGGGTTAGGGGAGATCGAAACCAAGGTATAAACGAGAAATACATGAGGACTTTAAATACTCATGCCCCCCTTAATAAGAGGCGTTAGGGACTATCGAAACGAAGCTATAAACGAGACATATTCCTGATTAAGGGGCGAAAAGAGCGATCGAACTCCACCTTACTACTTAGGCCCTCGATCCCCCCTAGCTCCCCTTAACAAGGGGGGGACAAGATTCCGATCAAAGTCCCCCTTCTTAAGGGGGATTTAGGGGGATCGAGATATGTGCAACTTCACATTAAATTGGTATAAAAACCTTTTTTGTGCCAGTTGCGCTCAGGACAAAAATATTAAGCAGCGGCCGTAGCATTTGCTTCCAGAGGCTCGATTTCTTCCGGCGTAGCGTGACGGCGCGGATCATTAAAGCTGTGTGCCGCTAGCCAGTTAGAATTTTGCGCCGCCTCGCAACCAATCACGTAAAGCGAAGATTGATTAAAAGCAGCCCAGAGAGCATCACAAGCCTCTTTATCCATCAGTGAATCGGCGATCGGGCGATCGTGAATCAGAGCAAATAAATCAAACTCATTTCGTTTTGGATTCCACTGATATTGCAAAGTAGGAGCATAACCCATTTCGATCAATTGTGCGATCGCGCGATCGGGCGTATATCCGTCCAAATGCACCCGATTGAGATAGATAGACACTTGGACATACTCATCTCTGGCAGGTAGCAGTCGGTAATTCGAGTTAGTCATCATTATTTGTCTCCGTGCAGTATTAATAAGAGCGGCCTGCAATATCGGGGCGTTTTTCAGCCTTCATTTTATGCTGAGCACATCGTCGCTTAGCATAAAGGTCTTTTTCAATTTCAGTCTCGCCAGGGGCATAAAAAGGACGGTGAGGAAGCAGTTAGGCTTCTAAATCCTCCCAAGATTTCTCTGGGTTGTCTGAATCTCTCAGTATTTGTCCCTCGCGGTTTGTTCGAGGATGCCGTTTATTCGATATAGTCGATCGGTCATCAGTCTGTTTCCTCTGTTTTGGCGATCGTCTTGACGCGCTGCGGCTTTGGCTCTAAAACGGGTTCGTTTTCCTGTAACCAAGTTTCGATGTACTCCAACAGAACCTCATTCATGCTGAGGCTACGCATGGCGCAAGATGCTTTGAACTTGGCTCTTGTCTCTTCAGGTAGATAGATTTTTACGGACACAGTTTTACTTGTAGTCAAAGTTTCCATATCGCTATATCGATTTGTCTATGTGTCTAGCGTGACACACAGGCGCGCGATCGGATAGGGTCGCTTGTCGATATAAGGACTTGTCTGCTTGTCCCTATATCGATATAAAAACAGACATAGCCAAAAAACGACAACCGCGCCGAGTTAAACGCCATTGCCATTTCCATACATTTTGCAAAAAAATGCTTGACATTCCTACCAGTCTGTGCTAGCTTGTCGAATAGTATTGTGTTTAATCCACAAATCGCAGCACTTCAGCTATGTTCACAGCCAAGTTCACAGCCAACAGCTATCTTTATTTTTGGTACAGCCAAGTTCGCCCGAAGTGAATTTGCAATTCACTGTGAACATCCGGGCGAACCGCAGACTAACACCTGCGGTTTTGTTTTTTCTACTTCTTTTCCCAACAACCAATCGAGTACAAGCGAAAACAGCAATGACATTATTCCGTAACTGGTACTACAGCTTTTATTTTTGGCCCAACAAAAGTTCTGGGTAAATTGTCGCGCTGTCTTTTCGCACCAACCCGGAACCCCTAAAAGTTCCGGGTTTTTTGTTGTCAACCACCCACTTAAATTTCCAGGAAAATACCCTCATGTTAGAAGCCAAACTCGTAACCAAATCTCATCCCGAACACCAAACAATTGTCAAACTCTCAGAAACAGTCTCAGTCGGCGGCACAGAATTATTAATCATCGGCGGCCCCTGTACCGTCGAAAGTTCCGCACAAATGGAAACAGTCGCCCGCCAACTATCCGCCGCCTCCGTGCAAGCTTTGCGAGGCGGAGTCTACAAACCCCGCACATCTCCCTATGCTTTCCAAGGCATGGGAATTGAGGGACTCGAAATTTTAGCCGATGTCAGCCGGCGTTACGGTTTGCCCGTGGTGACAGAGGTAATGTCGATCGCCCAAATCGAGCCAGTTGTCACCTATGCTGATATGCTGCAATTAGGCAGTCGCAATATGCAAAACTTCGAGTTACTAAAGGCGATCGGTCAAGCCGGAAAACCAGTCCTGCTAAAACGCGGCTTATCAGCCACAATCGAAGAATTTGTGATGGCCGCCGAATACATTCTCAGTCACGGAAATCCTCATGTAGTTCTCTGCGAAAGAGGCATCCGCAGCTTCGACAATTACACCCGAAACGTATTAGATTTAGGTGCAGTCGTAGCGCTGAAACAGTTAACTCATTTGCCAGTAATAGTAGACCCTTCTCACGCCGTCGGCAAGCGAGAATTAGTCGCACCACTAGCCAAAGCAGCGGTTGCTTGCGGTGCAGACGGATTAATTATTGAATGTCACCCGCAACCGGAAAAATCGGTTTCTGACGCGCGGCAAGCTCTTTCTTTAGCAGATATGGTAGATTTAGTTGCGAGTTTGCGGGCTTTCGCCGCCGCCGCCCACCGGTCCATACCCGATATTAATTTGCCGACCCAGGTATTGTAAAACTTCATTAACTTTCTAGCCATTTCTAGCCATTTCTAGTATAGTACAGTCAAAATAACGGCCAAACAATGCAGCTAGTTGAAAAGCACACGATCGATAGAACCCACTGGCTATACAAGCAGCTAGATAATTTGTGCTTTCTTTCTAAGAATCTTTTCAACTACGCTAACTACCTAATCCGACAAAAATTTATCCTCAAAGGAGAATACCTCGATTATTACAAAATACAGAAACTATGTCAGGGAACAATAGACTATCGAGCATTACCAGCCAAAGTATCTCAGCAAGTATTATTGAGATTACATGAAAGTTGGAAATCATTTTTTGCTGCTACCAAGGAATATACCATCCATCCAGAGAAATTCAAAGCCCGACCAAAAATACCCAGATACAAACACAAAACATTAGGCAGAAATGTCCTGACTTATACCGCTCAAGCCATCAGTAAAGAATGGCTCAAAAAAGGAATCATAAAACTCTCTTTGACTGATATATTTCTGACTACTAAAGTTCGGGTCGTAAATCAAGTCAGAATCGTCCCAAAAACTTACCATTACTCGCTGGAGGTAGTTTATGAGTCCCAGGATATAACTCAATCATCATCGATAGTTGTTGAAGGGATAGCAGGGATTGATATTGGTCTCAATAACTTAGCCACAATTACATCCAATCAAAAGGGGTTTGTCCCCCTGATAATAAATGGCAAACCGCTCAAATCAATCAATGCTTACTATCACAAAAAGAAAGCTGTATTGCAGTCATATTTGAAGGTAGAGAGAAAGACATCAAACAAAATTGACAAATTCACACACAAGCGTCATGTAAAAATAGATAATTACCTGCACAACGCTAGTCGATTCATCATCAATCATCTGGCAGCTAACCGAATCGGGACACTGGTGATTGGTAAAAACGATGGGTGGAAACAGGGCATAAATCTAGGCAAGCGGACTAATCAGAACTTCGTAGCAATACCTCATGCAAGGTTTATTGAAATGCTAATTTACAAAGCGCAGTTAGCAGGAATAGCTGTGAAAGTTATTGAAAAAAGTTACACTTCAAAGTGTTCTTTTTTGGATAATGAACCTTGTGTAAAGCATTCAGAGTACAAAGGTAAGCGAATTAAGCGAGGTTTGTTTCGTGCTGGTGATGGCAGACTTATCAATGCAGATGTGAATGGCAGTGCGAACATTGTTAGAAAAGCATTTCCCAACGCTTTTGTCGAGGGAATACAGGGCGTGGTAGTACGTCCGGTAAGGGTCACACCTTACAAAATGGTTGTCCGAGGCAAGTGTAATATTTGCCTAGAAAACCTGTAACTATTAAGTTTGAAGTGATATTCGTAGGGGATAATGTATAACTTTTAACGTCAAACTCTACAGTCGGTTTTAACTGATATCTTGCACCATTGTCAGCAACAGGCTTTCGGGCCTGTTCCACAAAAGATAAATTTTCTTGTGGAACAGGCCCGAAAGCCTGTTCATAAAAGGTTAATTGACAATGGTGCAAGATATCAGTTTTAAGCGAATTGAGCTTTGAGGCAGGGGTTTAAACCCCTGCCAGAATCGGCGAAAGCGCGTGTTTCACGAATTTAGATTAAAATAAAAAATAATACTGTCATCTACGAAATTTTGCTTAATTATGGCAATACTACTTAACGTTCCCTCGATCGTCTGTTCCGGCTGCGGTGATACAATTACCAAAGCCATCAAAACTGTTGAATCCGATGCTACTGTGAATGTGGATGTCGCAGCTAAGACTGTTACAGTAGAAGCTCAAGCTTCTGAAGAGTCAATTAAACAGGCGGTTGTTGCTACGGGCCACACCGTTAAAGATTGATATCGAGTTTGGTGAGGGCGGGTTTACGAGATTATTGGTCTTAGGCCGAGATTATTCGTAAAAGCCGCCCCTACAGAATTTTAAATTGATTACCAATGCCCAATGCCCAATGCCCAAAAGCTTAATCTGCTTCGTCTAAGTGTTCGGCGACGGCTTGGTAAAGTTCCAAAACGTGGCGATCGAGTAAACTATAAAAAACTTGTCTCCCAACCTTGCGGTAACTTACCAACCGCATCGCCCGCAATGCCCGCAACTGGTGCGATACTGCTGACTCACTCATACTCAACGCCGCAGCCAAGTCACACACGCACAGTTCTTGTTTTGCCAAAACCGACAGCAACCGCAGGCGATTCGCATCCCCCAAAAGACTGAAAAACTCAGCCATCCGCTGAGCTTTTGCGGTGTTGAGAACTTGTGTTTGGATGTCCCCGGCCCGCAAACAGTCAACTAAGTGCGATGGATCGCACGTTGGTGTATCGTTTTTTTGGTGAGGCTGACTTATCGCTCCATTAACAGCAGAGTTGGGTGACATCTTTTGCCGGCTAGTTTTAATTCTCATTTTCATTTTACTGCGATCACCAAACCTTTTGTAACAAAACTTTTACATTCCCTTGACGTATATCTGAATATGTGTTCATATATAATTACAGACAAACAACCCCACCAGGAGAATGTAAAATGACTACCGCCACCCAAACAAAATGTGCCTGTCCTTCATGTTCGTGCGTTGTCAGCCCCAGCGAAGCCATTGAAAAAGAGGGCAAAACATACTGTTCCAGTGCTTGCGCTGACGGGCACCCCAACGGTCAAGGCTGCGGCCACACCGGCTGCGAGTGCCACAAATAAATATTCGGTTTCAGAAAAGGTTAATCAACAAACTGCCAAATATATCTCAAGGGAGATGCGAACACCGCATTTCCCAATTTTTTTGCTTTTAGGTTAAACAAAAGTTAAGATAAAGCTAACTTAAGGTTAAGACTGCATTAATAGACTAAATACAGAGCGAAAAAGCACAATTGCTACTTACGCAATACAATAGAAGCAAGTTAGCGCCGCGATACTGAGTAGAAATAGTGCTATTAACAGCAGAGACCGAACCAAAAGTTGAAAACCAAAAGTTAAATTAGGAGGGGGCAATGAAAGAGCGGGAAGATTTTTTACATCCTCGCAATCGCTACTACGGTGATTTCACGCCAGAAAACTTGGCGTTTAATGCCAATTTGCAGGAGTTTGCTCAAAAAATAACTTATATTTGCTCGCTAGAAACTGGGGGTAAAATTAGCGCTGAGAAAGCCTATAAAGATATTAAGATGCTTTGGAAAGACTTAAAATCCTCTAAGAAGCAATTGGGAATTGGCCAAAAACCCCCCAGTACCGAGGAGCAAAATTCACCTTAAAGTCATCGCAGCAAACGCAGCGTTTGCAATCGAAAACCCCTGCGATTGCAAACGCTGCTTTTTGCTTCGTACCCAGCAAAGGTAAGATGCTTGCTAGTAGGCGAACTTTAGAAAGTCTATGGTTTGGGAGTTGGTGCAGTTTCTCCTGCAAAGGAAGTACAATTGCCACCGAGGCCAGAAATAATCGCGCAAGTATTAGTTTTCAGCATTCCCTGATATGTATCAGCACCTGTGCCAGGGCCGCCTAACTCGTCGCTGTAAAGTTCCTTGTCGGAAATTTCGACATTTGCCTCCCTCGCCACAGTCTCCATCAACTTCGGATTAGTTGTAGTTTCGGCAAAAATTGTTGGCACTCCTGCCGTCTTAATTTCTGAGGACAATTCGGCAATTCTTGCTGCGGTGGGCTGTTCCTCTGTCGTCACACCCTGCAAAGCTCCAGCCATCTCCAAACCGTAAGCATCGGCATAGTAACTCAGAGCATCATGAGTTGTTACTAACTTGCGTTTTTGGGCGGGAATAGTCGCAATTTGAGCTTTTATCCAAGTATCTATTTTTTGCAACTCATCTGTTAAGCTGGCTGCATTTTTTGTAAAAAGTTGAGCATTGGTGGGGGAAACTTTGATCAATTCATCCCGAATTGTTTCTACCATACGGATGCCATTTTGAGGGTTATGCCAAACGTGAGGGTCAGGGACTTTTTCGCCTTCTGCATGGGGTTGATTTTGGGCTTTCTCTTCGCCGTGTTCGTGCTCGTGTTCGCCTATCAGCGGTTTGGGAACTGCGAGTTCATGTACGGCGATTTTGGGTGCGGAATTACTGCTAGATTCAATTAACTTAATGATGCTGGGTTCGTGGTTGTAGCCGCCGTATAAAATCAGATTTGCTGTTTCAATCGCTTTGCGGTCTTCCGGCTTAGTTTGGTAGGCGTGGGGGTCGTCTCCCGGCTTAATTAGACAGGTGGTGTCGATCGAACTTTGAGCGATTTCTTTAGTTAAGTTGCAGATAACGCCAGTCGTGGCGACGACTTTGGGCAAGTTGGCGGCGGGACTGGCTGGAGTTTGAGTTGCGGCCGGACTCTCTGGCGTCCGATTGCTGGCGTTCTGTCCTCCACTGCACCCAACCACCCCGCAGCCGATTGCCAAAACAGCCGCACCGCACAATCTGCCGCTTTTTCCAGCCCAGTTCTTTAACATTTTCACCTTTGGAACGATAATCGTTATTGCTTTTTCGAGTTATCCTATTCTAGTAGCTACGAGCAAGAATCGTTCTCAAAATCTCGAATTATGTTAGAAGTGCAAGACTTAGCTGTCAATTATCGAGGAATTTCGGCCCTCAACAGCGTGAATTTCCAGTTAGAATCGGGGCAATTAACCGGTGTGTTGGGCCCCAACGGCGCGGGGAAAAGCACGATGGTGAAAGCGATGCTGGGATTGATCCCGGCCTGTCGGGGTTTGGTGAAATATCAGGGGCGGTTGTTGAAGCAACAGTTATCGCGGGTGGCTTATGTGCCGCAGCGATCGCAAATTGACTGGGATTATCCGATTACTGTGTGGAATGCGGTAATGATGGCACGAACTGTCCAGACTGGTTGGTTTCGCAGTCCCTCGAAACACTCGCAAGAATTGGTGAAAGCTGCTTTGCTGCGGGTGGGAATGTGGGATTTGCGCGATCGGCAAATTGGCGAACTCTCTGGCGGACAGCAGCAGCGGATTTTCTTAGCAAGGTCGATCGCCCAACAAGCCGATTTATTCTTCTTCGACGAACCTTTCAACGCGATCGACCAAGCCACCGAAGAAATTCTTTTCGATATTTTTGCCGAACTAAAAGCAGAAAATAAAACCCTGCTAGTAATCAGCCACGATTTAGGCGAAACTTTAAAACAGTACGACAATTTATTATTGCTAAATAAGCAGTTAATTGCAACTGGTTCCTGCCGGGAAGTCCTCACCGCCGCCAATATTCAAAAAGCCTATGGATACGATTTAAGTTTAGTTTCGGCGTAAGCAAAAAAAGATTTATCTTTAAAGTTGATTGTGGCACGGGCGTCCCGCCTGTGCAGTTGATTGTGGTTGAAAAAATCCTATTATTGACCTAATTCAATGTTAAATTTGCTAATTGAGCCGCTAAAATTCGAGTTCATGCGAAATGCGATCGCCGTCGGCGTTTTGCTGGGAATTCTCTGCGCCGTTGTTGGATCTTATTTAATTGTACAGCAAATGGGAATGATGGTTGACATGATTGCCCATTCAGTATTAGCAGGATTGCCGATTGCTTTTTATTTAGGTTTCAATATTTCGATCGGCGCGTTTATATCGGGAATTATCAGCGCGGTAATAATGACCTGGATACAATCGCAATCGCGCCTAAAAATTGATGCAGTTATGGCATTAATTTTGTCTACATTTTTAGCAATTAGCATCACGCTGATTAGCCTATTGCGGACAACTAAATTAGACTTAGACGGGTTTCTGTTCGGGAATATCTTGTCAGTTGCACCTGCCGATGTGCAGCAGACTTTTGTGATAAGTTTGATAATTTTGGCGACGGTTAAAATCTTTTACAAAGAACTGCTATTCTATACTTTTGACCCTCTGGGAGCGCAAGCGTGCGGTTTGCCTGTAAACTGGATTTATTTGGGGATGATTTCGGCGATTACGCTGACGATTGTTGCGAGTTTGCAAACTGTAGGGGCGCTATTAGTAATTTCGCTGTTAATCGGGCCGGGAATAACGGCGTATTTGTTGGTAAAAGAGCTACACTTAATGATGGGATTAGGAGCTATTATTGGGATTATAGCTAGCGTAACTGGTATGTATCTCAGCTATTATTTGAATATGCCGTCTGGTGCGGCAATTGTATTAGTTGTTTTTGGGTTATTTTTAGTAGCTTTGCTGTTCAGTCCCAGTCAAGGGATTTTGACAAGAAAGAGGGGATAACACTCCAGGACACACTTCGACACTGAGAAACCGGGTTTTTTACTCGATACGGTCTGCAACGAAGTAGACGCTGGAAAAACCCGGTTTCTGGGTTCCGTGGGTAAGTCCTAAAGTTTTCAATTGTATATGTTTTGGTCAAGCGGGTGCGTATGCGAACTTAGCGTCGCCCGAAGCCTTTGTCGCGCATAGACTTTGACCAAACAAGCAATTCGCCTCCACAGCCGCCAGCGGCGAGAAACTGGCCTTCGGGATGCCATGCGAGACAGGAAAAACCGCCCTCTGCACCTTCTAGAATTTGCAGCAATTGTTCTGCTTCGTCCCACAAACAAACTTGACCATCTGCGGCTGCGGAAGCTAATAAAAATGTGGTAGGTTGAAAGGCGATCGCATTTACAACTTTTTCATGAACTTCTAACCCCCAAGAATCCCAACCGACACTTTCATCAGCGTGTTTTTCCCACACTGAAATGCCTTCAGAACTCGCAGCAGCTAACAAAGGCGCACCCAAGGAATTAGTTTTATCCGACCAAGCTAACTCCCGAACTTTCCCCGGAAAACCCTGCATTACCCACGGTTCAAAATTGCCCCATTCACTAACAATTAGAGTATTGTCCATATTGCCGCAAGCTAAATATTCCCCTTGTGGCGACCAAGAAACTGCACCTGTGGCGGAGGGTACTGATAAAATTTCCGGGTCTTCGTCCCAGTCTTCACCATGCCAAACTTTGACACCTTGATAGCCGCTAACTGCCAGATATTGAACCATAGGATGCCATGCTAAATCTAAGATAGATGATGAGTCGAAATTGAGCGTTACTTCAACAACATTATCCTCAGCATTCCATACTTGAACGTAGCGGCCCATACTGAAAGCTAACTGGTTGCAGTTGGGACTCCAAGCTAACTTATCCACCCAGACGCGCTGGTTATCCAAATCAGCAATTAATTCCCCAGAATTAACGCGCCAAATTCGCACTTTTCCATCTTGTCCGCCAGCAGCTAGGAATTGACTGTCGCGGGAAAAAGACAAGCAATCGGCTGATTTACCCGTGGCAGTTTGTAGCGTTTGCAAGGACAATTCATTAACTGCCCCTACTTTCGCCAGCATCACTTCGCCCGCAGCGGAACAGACTGCTAAAGTTGTGCCATCCGGCGACCAAGTAACAGCAGTTATGTAGTCAGACAGCATGGCTTCGGCATGAATTTCCAGGGTTTGTTCACTTTTATTTGTCTTTTTGTTACCCATATTTATTGAATCTGAGATGTTGCACTCTTCTTAAGAACGGGCAAGATGCCCGTTCCACAAGTGATGAATTTTCTTCTTGTGGAACAGGCATCTTGCCTGTTCCTAAAAGGCTTATTAAAAATGCTTCAAGATGTCAGTTAAACCAGGCACTTACGAAAATCCTCTCGCAATTGATTTTCGTTTAAGTTGCGACCGATGAATACAAGCTCGTTTTTCGGAGTTTCGGTAGCTTTCCAAGGTCTATCTGGTCTGCCATCAAACACCATGTGTACTCCTTGGAAAACAAATCGCTTGTTGTCTCCGGCGACATTCAAAATGCCTTTAGTCCGAAAGATATTCTGGCCTTGAGTTCGCAACAATTCCTCAATCCAATCGCTAAATTTGTTGCCGTCAATGGCGCCGGATTCTACTATTGCTACCGAGGTAACAGTTTCGTCGTGTTCGTGAGTGTGTTCGCCCAAAAAGTCGGGTTCGATTTCTAATGCCCGGTTCAAATCAAATGCTTTGACGCCCAACAAAGCATCCATTTGTAATTCAGCGTTGCGCGTGCGGTGAATTTTTGCCATTGCATTCATGGCGCGAATTCGCTTTTCTAATTCTGCCAATTCTTCCTCTGTCACTAAATCAGTTTTGTTGAGCAAAACTACATCAGCGAAGGCAATTTGTTCTTGAGCTTCGTCTGCGTCCCAGTGCTGCCAGATGTGCTTGGCATCGACTACGGTGACAACTGCGTCTAGCAGCAATTTGTCCCGCATATCTTCGTCTACAAAAAATGTTTGAATTACGGGTGCGGGGTCGGCTAAACCTGTGGTTTCGATGACTATGTGATCGAATTTGTCTCGCCGCTTCATCAAGTTGCCGATAATCCGAATTAAATCGCCTCGGACTGTACAGCAAATGCAGCCGTTGTTCATCTCGAAAATTTCTTCATCGGCATCAATTATCAGTTGGTTGTCGATGCCTACTTCGCCGAATTCGTTGACGATGACTGCAACTTTTTTGCCGTGTTCCTGTGTTAAAATGCGGTTCAGTAGCGTGGTTTTGCCTGCACCCAGATAGCCCGTGAGAACGGTAACAGGAACTGATTCGATCGCCCCAGCAGTCACCATACTTGACCTCGATTATTGTACAATGATAACCATTATCGCTATTGTACACCAGACTTGCTGGCAGCGCCCACAATATTAAATAATGTTAATAAATTGTTCGTGAGAGCTTGTAGGGGCGAGTTTTACCAATAATATTTGCTGCAATTCAAAATATCGATAAACCCGCCCCTCTGAGAGGACAATTAGTTGTTAATCATAGCTGCAATTCGATCGCGCTCTAACTCTCGACCGATCAGCACTAATTTGGTTTGGCGGAGTTCGGAAGGTTGCCAAGGGCGATCGTAAAAATATTCTATGCGCGAACCCACACCTTGCAACACCATCCTCATCGGTTTCTTGGGAACCGCCACAAACCCTTTAATCCGATAGATTTCCTCCTGCTGCATCAAGGATTGCAGTTTTTTCACCAATGCTTCAGGTTCAAATTCGCGATCGGCAATAAAGAAAGTCGAGTTAATATCATCATCATGTTCGTGTTCCTCCTCAGTGTCGTGGTGACTCGGGCGAGACTCCAAATCATCCTCAACCGCCGCATTAAATCCCATTAGCACATCAGGGTTAATTTCGCCACTTTTGCAGGGAACAATTTTCACACTCGGACGCAACTCTTGTTGCAACCAGCTTTGGACTTTCTTGTGAGTTTCAGCATCTACGCGATCGACCTTCGTTAAAAGTACCATATCGGCACAGGCTAACTGGTCTTCAAACAATTCCTCGATCGGAGTTTCGTGATCTAAACTATCATCTGCTTGTCGCTGTGCCATCAAAGCATCGATATCACCGACAAAAGAACCGCTAGCAATAGCTTCGCAATCGACAACAGCAACAACACCGTCTACTGTAGCACCGGTGCGAATTTCCGGCCAGCGAAAAGCTTGAATCAAAGGTTTAGGAAGTGCGAGACCCGAAGTCTCAATTAAGATACAATCAATTTGTTCTCGGCGCTTCAACAATTCCTGCATAGTCGGCAAGAATTCCTCTTGAACAGTGCAGCAAAGACAACCATTTGTTAGTTCTACAATATTGCTGCTAACATTTTCTTCTTCGTCGCAAACTTGGCAATCGCGCAGCAATTCTCCGTCAATTCCGATTTCGCCAAATTCGTTCACCAGAACAGCAATGCGGCGACCTTGATTATTTTGCAATAAGTGGCGAATTAAGGTAGTTTTGCCGCTACCAAGAAAACCAGTGATGACAGTAACAGGGATTTTGTGCATTGATAATTTTGTGCTTATTTGATGGTGGGATATCTCGTTCCCAAGCTCTGCTTGGGAATGCTAATCTAGAGGCAGAGCCTCGCTGGAATAAACGAGCGCTTTTAATACGAGGCAGAGCCTCTGCATATGTGTTACCAGACCGAGATCGTAGGTGACAACTTAAGACTGAAATCTACAATAAAAGTCGCTTTTAAGCGAAGTCTAGATCCCCCTAAATCCCCCTTCTTAAGGGGGACTTTGAGAATATTTCTTGTCCCCCCTTTATTAAGGGGGGTTAGGGGGGATCTAGATTTCGATAACAACAAGAGAGACGATCGGTTTGACGTTAAGTTGTCACCAATGGGCAGAGCATGGTAACGAGAAAGGCTCTAATTTGCGAGCGGAGGAATCTTTGCTAAAACGCCTTTTTTCAGAGCTTGAGGGCGCTCAGACCAAGGCAACAAACCGTCCGGTTTAGCATAGTATTGACCCGCGCATTCTAGTACAGCCTCGACGCTTTCCAACTCATTTGCTGGTAAATCACCAAACAGATAAGTATACTTTCCAACAGCAGCAAAAGACACCGCACAAGAGTGACTGCAAGCACTCATGCACTCAACCTCTTGAATCTCAAACTTATCAGAAAACTCCCAATCTTTAGCGAGTTGCGACAAATTTTCCATAAATTGTTGACCGCCGCTTTTACCTTCGCGCTTGCCGTTTTTCCAAACACTAGCGCAAGCCGTGCAAACAAATAAACTGTGCTTTGTGCGTACAGCCGTGTTAATTCCATCCATCATCCGTACCTCGCAGATGCGTTCAAAAGTGAGTTAGATATCGGCGGGCATTCTGACTTGAGAAACCACAACGGTTTCATTACAGTTGCGGGACAGCGCCGGACTTGCACCGAACTTTCCCCGTTTCCTCTAACGGCTGCTCCCCGCTAGAACCGATCGCGAAATCACATCATACCGCACTTGCCGCCTTTTTGGAAAAAAGTTATGTTGGTAATGTCGATCTATCCCAAAAAAAAATAACTCTTTGTGGAACAGGCATCTTGCCTGTTGCTGACAGGATATAACCCATCTAAAAAAACTTCAATGTCGATCTATCCCAAAAAAAAATAACTCTTTGTGGAACAGGCATCTTGCCTGTTGCTGACAGGATATAACCCATCTAAAAAAACTTCACTGTTTGTGTAACAGATATCTTGCCTGTTAATGACGGGCTCGAAGCCCATCTAAAAAAACTTCACTGTTTGTGTAACAGATATCTTGCCTGTTAATGACGGGCTCGAAGCCCATCCCACAAGAACATTACTACAAACTATATGAACCCCTTCCCCGATTTTTCCACTCACGGCTATCAGATTGAAAAAGAACTCGGACACAACAGTCTCGGCGGCCGAGTTACATACTTAGCGAAAAATACGAATACTCAAAAATTAGTTGTAATTAAGCAATTTCAATTCGCTCAATTAGGTGCTAGCTGGACAGAATACGAAGCTTACGAACAAGAAATTAAAGTTTTGCAAAATCTGGATTTTCCGGGCATTCCCCGCTATCTCGATTCTTTTCAAACTGACAGCGGTTTCTGCATGGTGCAGGAATACAAAAATGCCGAATCTGCTGTCGCGCGGACTTTTTCGCCGCCGGATATCAAGCAAATTGCGATCGCCACTTTAGATATTTTAGTTGACCTGCAAGCTCAGAAACCCCCGATAATTCACCGCGACATCAAACCAGAAAACTTGTTAATAGATGACGAACTCAATGTTTATTTAGTTGACTTCGGTTTTGCGCGGTTAGGAGGTGGAAATATCGCGGCTAGCAGCGTCGTCAAAGGCACGATGGGATTCATGCCACCGGAACAAATGTTCAACCGAGAATTAACCAAAGCCTCGGATCTTTACGGCTTGGGAATAACGCTGATTTGCTTGTTAACTGGTACGAAATCTGCGGATGTCGGTAATTTAGTTGATGCCAATTATGGCATTCATTTCCGGCATTTAGTACCGCCATTGCAGCAGGGTTGGATGAATTGGTTGGAGAGGATGGTAGCGCCGAGATTGCAAGACAGATATCCATCGGCTGCGGATGCTTTAACTGCGCTAAAATCTTTGGATGTCAGCAGCTTGCCGAAAGTGATAATTGAGCGCGCTCGGCTTAAATTTACCACCACAGAATTAGGGGAAAAAATAACACGAACCGTGAGGGTAAGCAATCCAATTCCCAATACGATTTTAGCAGGTAGATGGGAAGTAGCACCGCATCCAAACGACCCGCCTCATACTCCTTACGACCATCCTTGGATCTTCTTTAAAACCTATAAGTTTGAAGGCAATGAGGTTGAGTGCCAAATTACGGTAGATTCGAGCAAATTGCTAGCAAACAAAACTTATCATCGCCAGATTATACTGCACGCTAATTCTGAGCCCGATTCCCACAAAATTGCTATTGAAGTTACAACGGCTAGTCTTCCCCAAGCTAAACAAATGCCATCTTTATCTAAAGATAGACTGAGTTTTATGTTTTTGTTTATCTTAGTCGGTTGGCTGCTGAGTAGGCAAATAGATATACAGAGTCTTTTTATGCTTGTAACTCTGTTAGTCACGGGATTTGCAGCAGCAGAAAAGACGCTCAATGCAGAAGTGAATGGAACTGAAGTAAATTCGTTTGGCTCTGTATTTGGAGCTACTTTGGGAATTACAGCAATGGTTCTTGTAGCAAAGACTTTTGAATCGATTATTGGTAGTGGTTTTACTAATAGTATAGGTAAAGCAACCGCTTTGCTAGTTTGCTTTGTGGTGTCAGCTTTAGTTGGTGCTTCAGTTGGCAGTGTTGCGAATAGTAGGGGTGTGACAATCGCGGCATTTGCAGCTTCTGGACTTGTGATTTTCTCTTCTTTGGTTTTTCTGCTGTTGGGAATGTCGGAATCACCTTTTGGAGTTGGTATGGGAGTGATCTCTTTTATTTTAGCTAGTTCTGGTTGCTGTCTGTTAGTTTATGCGTTAGCTCAACCTAGGATTCACGAGCAGCTTAAAAGAGGTTTTTTGAAGCAAGATGCTGTGGCGATCGCATTTCTCACCGCTGGCTTTTGCCTCAGTTTAGGAGCCGGATCTTCACATTTTTTAAACTTGGCAAATGAGATAGAATCGGTGGAAGCAGGTAAAATTTTAGCTGTAGCAGGAAGTGCGCTCGTCCCTCTCGCCGTCACCGCTATTCCATTACTTAACCTGATTGTTTTTAAAAGAAACAGAATCATTGCCGAATATCGTAAATCCAAGCCATATTTGATTAAACCATAACCACCGTACTTTTCTAGTAGCACATTATCTGATGAACACATACCCGGATTTTTCCAACTACGGCTATCAAATAACTCGCGAACTCGGACACAATCGCGCAGGGGGTCGCGTTACCTACCTCGCTACCGAAATTAATACAAAACGTTCCGTGGTTGTCAAACAATTTCAATTTGCCCGCACCGGTGCCCATTGGTCGGAATATCAAGCTTACGAAAAAGAAATTCAGATTTTGCGAGAACTCGACCATCCCAGCATTCCCCGCTATTTAGATTCTTTCCAAACCGCGTCGGGTTTCTGCATGGTGCAAGAATACAAAAATGCCCCTTCCTTGGCAAATCCGGCGCACTGGAATCCAGAACAAATCAAGCAAATTGCTATCTCTGTTTTAGAAATACTTAAATACCTGCAAAACCGCGTTCCACCAGTCATCCACAGAGATCTAAAACCAGAAAATATCTTAGTAAATGACCGGATGAATGTCAGTCTTGTCGATTTTGGATTTGCGAGAATCGGAGGTGGAGAAGTTGCCGCCAGCAGCGTTGTCAAAGGCACGCTAGGCTTTATGCCGCCAGAACAAATGTTCAACCGTCAGCTAACAGTTGCATCGGATTTATATAGTCTGGGTGCCACCCTGATTTGCTTGCTACTCAAGATAAATTCTACCGAAGTTGGCAGCTTGATGGATGATACCGGGCGCATTAATTTTAAAAGTCGTTTCCCGCAGCTAACTCCCGAATTTCTTGACTGGCTGCAAAAAATGGTAGAACCTAATTTTAAACACCGCTACGCCGACGCTGATGTCGCCCTCAATGCCTTAATTCCGCTGGATGTACTTCGCCAAAATAAAAAGTCAAGATTTGTACTTATCCGAGTCGGGTTCCTGACAGCAAGTGCGGCAATTATTTCCTCATTTTTCATGAAACCTGTTGAACCTCAGAAATTCGTTAAACCTGAGAGAGTAGCACGTCAACAGATATTAAATCCCCGTACTCACGTGGCGCTGACAACACAGATACAATCTAATCAATCGACGCCAGAATCTAGTCAATCGACAGATATTATTTCCCTGAAAAATCGAAAGCAAGTTTATTTTAGTGTAAATTTGGTTCGCTTGCCAAGAGGAGAATATGAAAGTGTTTGTAAGGTACTCGACTCTGAAGGAAAATTGGTGGCCCAGGGTCAATCTATTTTAAACACATCAGAGGATAGATTGAATACTTGGTGCTGGTACAAATTTAAGGATGGTGACGAACCGGGGGATTGGAAGTTTGAATTTTATTTAGAGGGTCAAAGAATCGTGCAGAAGAGTTTAAAGGTATTACCTTGAGATGAGAGTTGTACCTGCTGGACACATAATTTGATTGTTGTAAAAAGTTGGCAGAGTAGAAGGTAATGAAATACCGCGAACAGTTTCACAGATGCCAGCAATTGTAGTCGCATACTCCCTAGTATCTTCTTTGAATGCAAATACTACTCCTATGTAACTTTTGTCGTCAGTATTTTTAGGTTCGGCGATCGCAATTGTACTCTCAAATTTGGCTAGTTCGAGCTGGTTGAGGAAGCTTTGCACGGGGCCCATTGATGACACAAGTTTGTAATTATATTTATTTTCAGTTTTCCCAATGTTTTTAAATAGTTCAGGAGAATCGTTAAATTTCTCATTCTCTGCATAGTATGCTTGCTGATATTTATTGACAGCAGCAAGACCTGGTTCTGGTTTTGAAAATCTACTATAGCTTATATTTACGAATAAACCGCTTAAATCAAAATCGTAAGCAGCTAGTAGGCTAAACAAAACGCTGCTATAAATCAAAGTTCGCACCAGGAAACTGGATGCAGGAAGTCTGGAAATTTCGCTTCTATTAGCTAAATAGGGTGGCAATTTTTTAGCTGTCATGGCTACTTTAGTTATGATAATTGTTTGTAGGGTGGGCAGCGGGTGGGCAGTACCCACCCTACCAATTATGCAGTTTCGTGCTGTTTGTGCCATGCGGGATGCCACAGCAATTCAGCAGTCGATCGCTTCTCGACCATTTCAGGAGTAATCATACAATTAGCCACATCCTTACGAGAAGGCAACTCGTACATGACATCGAGCATTAACTCTTCTAAAATGCTGCGGAGAGCTCTGGCGCCAGTTTTGCGACGATAGGCCTCCTGGGCGATCGCCCGTAGCGCTTCCGGCTGGAATTCCAATTCCACGCTGTCCATCTTCAACAGCTTTTGATACTGCTTCACCAGCGCATTCCGGGGCTCAGTCAATATCTGCATCAAAGCTGCTTCATCCAGCGGCGAAATCACCGTCACCACCGGAATCCGCCCCACAAACTCAGGAATCAAACCAAACTTAACTAAATCGTCCGGCTGTACCTGCTGCAAAATATCAGCGGCCCGCTTATCCTTCGCCGGCAAAGTTGAATTGCTGTCGCTTTCTGTGGGCTGAATAAAGCCCAAGGATTTTTTACCCAAACGCTGTTCAACTATTTTTTCCAAACCGACAAAAGCACCGCCGCAAATAAATAGAATTTTGCTAGTGTCAACTTGAATAAAATCTTGGTAAGGATGTTTGCGGCCGCCTTGCGGGGGCACGTTAACCACTGTTCCTTCCAACATTTTTAGCAGCGCTTGCTGCACTCCTTCTCCCGATACATCCCTGGTGATCGAAGTGTTTTCGCTTTTGCGAGCAATCTTGTCAATTTCATCAATATAAATAATGCCCCGCTGCGCCGCTTCAACATCAAAATCGGACATTTGCAACAGCCGCAGTAAGATATTTTCTACATCGTCGCCGACATATCCAGCTTCTGTCAGTGTCGTCGCATCGGCTACCGCAAAAGGGACTTCGAGCATTTGCGCCAAACTTTGCGCTAACAAAGTTTTGCCACAACCTGTGGGCCCGACTAGCAGGATGTTGGATTTTTGCAGTTCTACATCGCTGTCAGGGGAAGACTTGTCGCTATCTTTAGCTTGGTCAACGCTCAAGCGCTTGTAGTGGTTATAAACTGCTACAGAAAGGACTTTTTTTGCTGAATGCTGGCCGATGACGTGGTTGTCTAAATGCTGCTTAATTTCTGTTGGTTTCGGAATTTGAGCTAAAACAATTTTCGATTTATTCGATCGACCCGGACGCCGCGTTCCTTGTCCCTGAGACTCTCGCACCTCTGATTGGGGAATCTGTTGACCAATTGTTTTACTGGAGTCAAAAAACTCCTCCTCTAAAATTTCATTGCACAGTTCCACGCATTCATCGCAAATGTATACGCCGGGCCCAGCTATTAACTTGCGGACGTACTCTTGCGACTTGCCGCAAAAGGAGCATCTGAGATGAGAGTCATATTTTGACATATTTGCCTCTTAATTTACGGTTGCGGTTGCTTGTTTCGACTGGGGAAGTTGCCGCAGGAGTGACCTTAGCTTTGCCCTAGAAGGGTTTCCCGATCGGACACCCAAGCCAGTCAAGCTTCGCGATCTCTATTTCTAAGTTAACACTTTTGAGGCTTTAGTCATTAGTCATGAGTCATTCGAGCAAATTTAAATTTTTCATTTTCACTTGAAAATAAAGTGACCCGGGCTTACCATTTTTTGTATTCCAAAAATTTTCCAGACATAATTATTTTCACTCGATCGCCTTTTGGGTCTGCTTCTTTCTCGACATCCAAAGTAAAGTCGATCGCGCTCATAATCCCGTCACCAAATTTTTCGTGAATCACCGCTTTGAGTGGCATCCCGTAAACCTGCATAATTTCATAGAAACGATAAATCAGCGGGTCAACCGGAACCGAGTCCTCCAAAGAACCTTTTAACGGAGGTTCACAGAGAACCGCACCCGTCTCGCTATCTAGTCCCAAAGCCGAGACAATTTTTTCGGCTTCATCTTCAGATGCGGTTGCTTGACGGTAAATAACCGCCGCAATCCAAACTTCGTCGCGTCCCAAAACTTTTTCCAAATCTGCAAAACTAATTCCCTTAGCTTTTTTAGCCGCCAAAAGTTTTTCTGTAATTCCTGAAATTGCCATTAAATATTCTCCCCTTCACTTCTGTGTCAGATGTGAAATATTTCTCACATTTTGGGGATTTTGTCAATACCAAATTGAGAAAGAAAATCGAATTGATAGCTCGGAACTTCAGCAAAAGTTGGTCTCCTTAACCCCCACAACTCATACAATTTGAGATTTGAGATTTGAGATGTTAGATAGGCAATGACTTATGGCTACCAGGGTTGAGAGCTAATCAACAGTTGCATTCTTTTTGCCAACTGGTATCACAACCGCTAAATCCTAAAATAACTCATAACTGCCCTGGGGCAATGGTACAGTTGGCAGTATATGTAATAAAAGTTACACACGCAAAGGCATTGGGCATTCGGCAAACGGCTGAATTTTGATCGTGCTAGCCTGAAGCTCAATCCTCGCTCACGCAGCAACAGCCCCTTTACCACTCAAAACCGGCAACTGACAAAAGTATGGAGATTCAGACCAAAGATTACACGATCCAGTACGATCGCACTACGCAAACAGTCACCTGTAGCGGATCATTCCGACTCAGCCAGGTGGAAGAATACGCACCGATCGTCGATCTGCTCAACGAAGTGGCTGACTCCTGCCCAAACACGGTGACTCTAGACTTGCGAAAGCTAGAATTTTTAAATAGTTCTGGAATTAATATTGTCTCAAAATTTGTGATCAAAGTGCGCCAGCAAAAAAATATTCAAATCGCCATCAAAGGTTCTAAACAGATCCCCTGGCAGATAAAATCCCTGAAAAACTTGCAGCGGCTGATGCCTTCCTTGCACTTAGAATTGGAATAGTATCGAAAAAGGTAAACAGGAATCCCCGGCTAAGTCCGAGAACCAGGATGAGGGTGGCTGAAGTTAATCGGAATAAGTCATAGTTAAACTAGCACAAAACCCTAAAAAACTTCAGAACCGACTAAAAATTACCAATTTTCTATTGCTATGCAGGAAGAACCATCGACAGAACAGCTACTTTTCGACGTTCAGCGGCTGAGTGCGGAACTTGAAAACTTGAAGCGCGAAAAGGTTGACCTAGAACTTTTGCTGGAGACTACCACCGAACATTCAGATACGATGGAAGCTCACTTACTGAGCAAAGCTCAGTTGGCGCTGCGTTCAAGCGAAGAGCAGTTTCGGGCGATCGCCGCGGCAACTCCCGTGCCGATATTAGTTTCTCGCCTCTGTGACGGCTTAATTCTGTATGCGAACGCTCAATTGGCTTCTCTCCTGAGCATACCCCTAGAAAAATTGATCGGCTGCAGCACTCCAGACTTTTACTTCAACCCCGCCGATCGCCCAAAGGTACTTGAGGCACTTGCTAAAGAGGGATACCTGCAAAACTACGAACTCCAATGCAAAAAATCAGACGGCACCGCTTTCTGGGCGATGATCTCGGTTCAGTCGCTGATGTTTAACGGCCAGCAGACGGCATTGTGCGCCTTGTACGACCTCACCCAGCGCAAGGAAGCAGAACAAACCCTCCAAGAGAGCGAAAAGCGGCTCCGCCGCCAGAGTTTGGCTTTGTTGCAGCTAGGTCGCCAGAGGACTCTCAACAGCGGTGCGCTGAATGTGGGAATTCGCGAAATTACCGAGGCTGCAGCCCGGACTTTGGATGTGGAAAAAGTCAGCGTCTGGCTTTACAACCATGGAAGATTTGGAACTCGCTACCCCAGCGAGCCCCAGCTAAACTTTACGGAGAGAGTGCTCGCCCACAACCAAACAGAGGCACTCGATACAGAGACCGCTGCCCCAGAGCAACACGAGGAGGTGAATCATTCTAAGTTTAAAATCCCCAACCTCAAATTAGTTTGTCTCGATGTGTACGATCGCACCCAGGAGAATCATTTGAGCCGGGAGTCCATATCGGCAAGCGATTTAAATTTGTCAATTTTAGATGTTGAAGGCGACGCACCGGGCGAAAATTTGCGATCGGACAATGGTTTAGAACCGACGACAAAGACTCAAAACTCTCTACAAACAAATTTGTCCCACTCATCTTCGCTAGCTGAACATTCCGCTGTGCTGCCAAATGTCAGCAAGCCGAATTCATCCATATTAAATGTAGCAATTAGGCTCGGTGGGCAGATCGTGGGCATCCTCTCTCTCGAACATATGGGCGTACCTCGCCAGTGGGCTCTGGAGGAGCGCACCTTCGCTGATTCTTTGGCAAATTTGGTAGCGCTGGCGATCGAAGGATTTGAGCGCCAGCGGGCTCAGGAAGCCCTTTCCAAAGCCAAAGCGCAGCTAGAAATGACCGTCGATCAGCGCACCGCTCAACTCACCGCCGCCAATAAACTGCTCCGCATCGAAATTGCCGAGCGCAAAAGAGCCGAAATAGCCTTGCAAGAAGCCTTACACAAAGCTGAAGCAGCTTCGAGAGCTAAAAGCACTTTTTTAGCCAATATGAGCCACGAGCTGCGGACGCCGCTCAACGCGATTATCGGTTACAGCGAAATGCTACAAGAAGAAGCACGGGAATCGGGACTCGAAGAGATCATTCCCGATACCCAAAAAATTTATAACGCCGGCAAACACTTGCTGACTTTAATAAACGATATTCTAGACCTTTCTAAGATAGAAGCCGGTCGGATGGAGCTTTATTTAGAAAAATTTGACCTCAGTAATTTAATAGAAGAAGTTGTTGCAACTTTGCACCCTTTGGTCGAAAAAAATCACAATCAATTGCAGGTTTCTTGCTCTGAAAATTTGGGAGTGATGTATGCAGATTTGACTAAAGTCCGGCAAATTCTGTTCAATTTGCTCTCGAATGCCCTGAAGTTTACCGAAAGTGGAACCGTTCTGTTAAGCGCGACTCGCGAACCAGCAGGCGACAGCGATTGGGTTTATTTGCAGGTATCTGATACGGGGATTGGAATGTCGGCCGAACAGCAGCAGGGTTTGTTTCAACCTTTTATTCAAGGGGACGCTTCGACTACTCGCAAGTACGGTGGCACCGGTTTAGGATTGGCCATTAGCCGCTTGTTTTGCCAGATGATGGGCGGCGATATCACTGTTGAGAGTGAGTTGGATGTTGGCTCTACTTTTACTGTTCATTTAAAGACAAAAGTTGAGATTAGTTAGAAGTAAGTTGAGCAACTAGCAATGTAGGGTTTTTAAGGGATTTAACGGGTGGGGGTTTTGCCAGGAATTGTGTACCGGATTTAACGGATTTAACGGATGGTAAAAGATGGAATAATTCCCAGATTACCCATTCCCCAATTACCAATTACCTATTACCAATTACCCATTCCCTTTTTTATTGTGACACCGATCGCGATCAACCTCTGTTGTCGATCACACAGTAACATTTTTTTTCAGCCTAGAATACCTATATTATTCCAAGATTGTCCTGCAGGCACGATCGGGCGCCTCGCTGCATTCACAAGTCCCACCTCAACCTAATTAAGGCGGTGGGGGGTTGCTTCCAGAAAGGCAATTTGGTAAAAGTAATGCTATGGTCGCGAAGCAGTAGAAGGGAAAATTTAACAGGAAATCAGGAAGTTTCAAAAGTCTCTGGACGCAGAAACACAATTCTGCTTTTTGCCTTCATACTGCTTCTACGGGCGAGATAGCACTGCTGCTGAAAGCAATGCACAATTTCTCAGAATCAAAGGAGTGCATCTACATGATTAAACCTTGCAGTCAACCGCTAAAAATAAACCCTTTTACTTGTTATCGCGATCCGGCTACAGGCAGGTGGACTACTGTAGTTACAAGTGTTCCAAACACTTGCGAAACAGACTCTAGTTTAAAAGCAGAAGCCGAAGGCGAAAACGAAGGTAAAGCAGAAAGGATCGTTTCTGCTTCGCCTGCTGTCTCGGTGTCGAAAAAAGTCCTTTCTTTCTCCGTGCCTCCGTTTAAACACCGTGCCCAAAAATCTGCTGTTAGTGTCAGCAGGTAGCTATCGCAGGGGTCTAATCTAGTTTCCACGGTTAGTCCCCGGCGCTCGTCAAACCAAACAAAACAAACTTATCCATAGCCTAAACTGCCAAAAAGCGATATACTGGCAGCAAACTTTCTCCTTCAATATCCGTGAAGTATTTGCTCGATCGCTGCCTCCACTTTGTATGGACAGACCGACCAATTCGCCAGCGGGGAACAATCATCGTTGCTATCCCCATTATTTTTCTGTTTGCTTCGCTGCTAGCAATTGCAGGCCTCCGCGATAGTACCCTACAGATAAGAAAGCGAGCAGATACTAATAAGGCAATACTTCAGGAAACTAACCGCTTGTTAACCCTCGTGGTGGATGCGGAAACGGGCCTTCGGGGTTACGGGTTGACAAAGCGCCGCGAATTTCTATCACCCTACTTAGAAGCCAAGAAGAGTTTGCCTGCGCTGCTGGCTAAACTCAAGGTTATGGTTCAAGAAAACAAACAGCAAGCTCAGCGATTTGCAGCTATAGAAAAAAGTACCGAACAGCATATAAATTTCTTGCAAAACACTTTGAATAAGCTCGATAGTTCGGCAACAAGCGTGCAGTCGCCGGAAATAATTGAGGTGTTCACTCAAGGCAAATTGAGGAGGGATAACCTTCGGGCAAAAATTAATGTGTTTGCTAATGCCGGCGAAGCCTACCAGAAAGCTGTTGATCGGAAAATACAGGAGTTGATAGATTTCATTAATTTCGTGCAATTTGCTGGTTTGCTTTTCGGGTGTTTGGGCGCAGGGGTTTCCTGGTATTTATTTGATAGTTTAGAGAAGGAATTGAGCAAGCGGGAAGCTGGCTTGGAAGAAAGTAAAAGTCGCATTCAAGCTGTGGTAGACAATGCGGCTGACGGTATTATTACTTTGGACGCACAGGGAAATATTGAGTCTTTTAATAGGGCAGCAGAAAAGATTTTTGGCGAGAAAGCCGATCGAATAATTGGCTCGAACCTGCGACGGCTGATAGCTCTACCGCAGCCGTACAGCAGCGCGGGGGATTATTCGATCGAATATTTTGTGTTAAATCCCAATGCTAAGCTGAAGGCTTACCAGCAAGAAACAGTTGGAGTTCGCAACGACGGAACTAAGTTTCCGATGGAGTTGGCTATCAGCGAAATGCGTCTGGCAAATCAACACTTGTTTATTGCGATTTGCCGCGATGCCAGAGGACGGAAACAAGCCGAGGAAACTCTGCGAAAGCAAGCGCAAATGCTGGATTTGGCGAACGATACGATCGCCGTACTAGACTTGAACGGGGCGATTTCTTATTGGAATTTGGGGGCGAAGTGGCTCTACGGGTGGCGGAAGTCGCAAGCAATCGGAAAAAATATTCACGAGCTTTTACAAACAGAATGGGCCCAACCTTTGGAGGCAATTCAAAAAGTGTTTTTCGAGAAAGGTTATTGGCAAGGGGAACTGGTACGCACCAAGGCAGATGGCACAAAAATAACGGTGGCAAGCCGATGGACTTTGCAGTACGACGATCAAGATCAACCGGTGGCTATTTTGGAAATTAGCAATGATATTAGCGATCGCAAGCGATCAGAAATTGCTTTAGCCCAAAGCGCGCAGCGGTTTCGCGCTACTTTTGAGCAGGCGGCCGTCGGCATGGCCCAAGTGACTGTGGAAGGCAAGTTTCTGTTAGTTAATCAAAAACTTTGCGAAATTTTGGGCTACAGCCGCCAAGAATTGGTGGAAAAAAGATTTCAGGAGATTACTTTGCCCGAGGATTTGGAAAGCGAACTGAAATATTTGCGCCAATTGTTAGCAGGAGAAGTTGAAAATTACTGTATGGAAAAGCGCTACATCCGCAAAGACGGAGAGTTGGTGTGGGCAAACTTGACGGTTTCGCTGCTGCGAGAACAAGATGGCAGTCAATTTCTGATGGGTGTGGTAGAAGATATTAGGGAACGCAAACAAGCTGAGGAATCGCTGCGGTTGCACACTCAAGAATTGACTTGGACGGCGCAGATGTTGGCTCAAACGACGAATGTTTTGAGAAAGCGGAATCAAGAATTAGACCAGTTTGCTTATGTAGTTTCTCACGATTTGAAAGCGCCACTCAGGGCGATCGCAAATCTCAGCAGTTGGATAGAAGAAGACCTCAGCGAGTCGATGACAGAGGATACTCTGCACCAAATGAACCTGCTGCGCGGCAGAGTTCACAGGATGGAAGGTTTGATTGAGGGACTGCTGCAATATTCCCGCGTCGGACGGATTCAAGTGCCTTCGGAAATGGTAAAAGTTGAGAATTTATTAGCAGAAATTATTGATTCGTTGGCGCCCCCGTCTGGATTTGAGGTGAAAGTTGAACCGGGAATGCCAACTTTTGTGACAGAAAAATTGCCGCTACAGCAGGTTTTTTCTAATTTAATTAGTAACGCAATTAAGCACAACCGAGCTGAATCGGGTCATGTAACAATATCGGTTAAAGAGTTAGATGATTTTTACGAGTTTTCTGTAGAGGATGACGGGCCGGGGATTGCTCCTCAATATCACGATAAAGTTTTTGTAATTTTTCAGACCTTGGAAGCTCGCGATAAAGTTGAAAATACTGGGATTGGTTTGTCGCTGGTGAAAAAAATTGTTGAAGGTCAAGAGGGCACTATTTCCCTAGAATCTGCTGAAGGTGAGGGAGCAACTTTTCGGTTTACTTGGCCGAAGCAACCTATTAGCCAAGACGGAAAATAAAACAACTTTAAAGGTAGGATGTTTACGGCTCACCGCGCTCCAAAGAGTAAATGTAGGGTACACCCAAACTACCAAGAACCCGATAGCGACTGTTTAAACTGCATCACAACGGATTTCGATGATAAATCCATCAGGATCGTAAAAGTAAATGCCGCGTCCTGTAGCGCGAGTGACGGGGCCGCTATCGATCGCAATTTGATTTGACTGTAGCACTTCCAGAGCGCGATCGAATAAATCCGGCTCGATGTCAAAGGCTAAGTGATTGGCGCGAGTAAAAGCTTTCTCCGGGTCTGGGTTTGGCGGTTCCAACTCGGGCTGCCAAAATAAGTCAATCACAGTGCCGTCAGGGGTAACGAAATTAGCGACTTTACCAGCGGCTACCATTTCTGTTAAAGTTGCGGGAATTTCTGCACCTGTTAGTTCGTGCAGACCGAGAATTGTACCGTAGAAGTGGCGGGAAGCTTTCATGTCACGCACGTTTAAAGCGATATGGTGAACGCGGCGCAAATTCCCCGGCGCGAGGGCAATTTTGACGTTGTTTTCCGTAGTTTGCATGATAGTCAATTGCGAATGTTAAAATTGAAAGCCCTTTAATTTATTCAGATCGTCTGCTGTAAAATAAACATTTTAACTTGGTAGTCAAGACTGGAACCCTCCGATTTCTATTAGGTTAGGACTGAAGTCCTCACTACAAAGACTTTAATTCTGGTTGTGCGATCGCACATCATATCGATTAGTATTATTTTTCTTTAGGAAACGATGCCATGCCTACAAATAGCATAGCCAGACCACCTGCCAAAATTGCGAAGGCAAGTAAACCTACCACTAAATCTAATCCCGATGTATTTTCCATTAAATTAAACTGTTCTCCAATTAAATACAATCATCGGTATGTGTTCATGGTTGAGTGCTTGCACACAATGGGGAAGATTAGAAGAAAAAAATTAGCTTTCAACTTATTAGAAAAAAAGCCTATTAATTTCTTCCCTCTTCCCTAAACATCCATCCGTTAAATCGGTTGAATTCTGTAAACTGCTTAGTTGCCGAACTGCTTATTTTGCCAATTCTCGATCGATAGCAGCGATCAGTTCGGGCGAATCGGGGCCAACACTGCTGCGGAATCGGGCAACCACTTCACCCTGTTTGCTAACTAAGAATTTCTCAAAATTCCAGGAAACCTCACCCTTGGGCTCGACTGCACTCGTAAGCTTAGCGTACAGCGGGTGCTGCTGAGTGCCTTTAGCGCGTACTTTGTCAAATAATTCAAAGGTGACGCCGTATTTGGTAGTACAGAAATTGACGATTTCTGGATTACTTCCGGGTTCTTGACCTCCGAAGTCGTTGCAGGGAAATCCTAAAACACGGAGTCCAGCCGCGCTGTACTTCTGGCTCAATTCTTCGAGCCCTTTGTATTGAGGTGTATAGCCACATTTGGAAGCTACATTAACTATCAAGAGTACCTGGCCAGCGTACTCTCCTAGCTGCTTGTCTTCGCCTGCGATCGTTTTTACTTTAATGTCGGAGATTGTGCTGGGCATTTTCAAATACTTTTAAATTTGACCACCACAATTTTACTGCAAGTCGCTACAATTTTGTCGAGAGGTCGATCGCTAAAAATTTAAATATCCCGGCCGGGGCGGGTTTACGGATCTCAGGCTTATATTATAGATATTGGTGAACCCGCCCCTACCAACATTACGGTTAATTTACCGAACACGATCTTAGTAGAGGGCGGTAAACTTTCCCCACAGAAGTGCTCGCCACAGTCCGCTCTTAGATTTAAGTTTCTCGCTAATAGCTAAAATCTACACCGAAAAGGACGAATATTTTAACTCTCTGAGTGGTGTTCCGTCATCCATTTTTGGTAAGTATCCTCAAGTTGTTTGTCTTCGAGAACGAGTTCTAGGCGGACTTTGACGCAACCGTGACGGGGTTGAGAGGCGATCGAATTTAAGATCTTGCTAGCTTTCTGGACAGAGGTAAATTCAGCCTTAACTGTCGGTTCTTGGCGATCGGTCTTAATCTCCGTCAAATCTATACCGGTGATGTTTCCCTCGCCTAAATCTATTTCTGCCAACACCTTCGGATCGTCGCCGACTTGTTCAACAATCAGCTTTTCCCACTGGATAGGTACTTGTACCATCCGAGTTTCAATTTCTTTACGCACTATGACTTCGCCGACTTTGCGCTTGCTGCGATTGATCACCAATCGTTCTTCTAGCAGGCGAATTACTTCTTGATCGACAATATCCAAGTTTTCCTCATCCTGATCTGTCTCCCAATTTGCATCTGTGCGATCGGTATCTGTTAGATTTGACATAACTGTTGAGGGATTTGTTGACTCACTGTTGCTAAATTCACTATGCGCTTCGGAGGCATTTTCTAAATACGGATGACCCCCATTTGCCGAAACTATCGGCAGCATATCGACTTGATCCGAATTAATAGTTACAAACAGCGCTTTTTGGTGATAATCGACTTTTTTTAGCAGCTTAACACTTAATAAAAAAATGCGGGGATTTTCGCTGCCTAGCCCAGCCACCACAAAGTTTAACTGACCGTTAGCATCAAAATAGACATCTTTAACTTTGCCGACCAAGTGACCTTGGTTGTCTTTGACGGTAAAACTTTTTAGCTTAGTTCTGACTTTTTCAGGTACCCGGTTGAGACGGGTTATTGATTTGGCAGTTGCTATTTTTTCTGCTGATGCTTGACCGTTCATTTTTTAAACTTTCCTGCTTAGGGATTTTTATTATGAATTGGTAAGGGGAAATTGGTAAAGGCGGGGAAAGTGCATCAACGTTGCCAAAACTAGACAAGTTTTGTACCCCCCCGCCACTCACATAGGAATTGCGCGATCGCTACCAATTCAATCAAACCTGCGCGGTGACAGAATTATGTCATTAAGGCGCAATTCCTATGCAATAGCTGTTGCGGTTGGTTTAGATCTTTTTATTTTTTTTATTATCTACAACCGCAGTTCCATCAGTCTTAACGTCTAATTCTTCACGACGCAAGGTTTCTTCGCCCTCAACCGTGCTGCGAACAACTTCTTTTGTGACGTTGACTTCTTCCCGGACGAAAGCTTCCTTGTGAATGTCGGCAGTTTCTTCGTAGACTTCCATGCGTGCAACTTCCCCAGATTGGAAGTCAGCGTCACCGACTGAAACTACTTGACCCGCTTCTACCGGGGTTACTCGATCAATTACGACTCGTTCTTTTTCAATGGGTACTGAAGCTCGCGCTGTTTCAGTTTCCACGCGCTTGCCAACTGCTACTTCGCCTGTTTTTGCGCGGTGTTTGTTGGCAATCAAGCGTTCTTCATAAAGCTTGAGATTTTGGTGCTGCTGTTCGTTCGTTTCGTAGAGGGGGCGGTCCATATCGTAGCTGTAGCTGCTGCGATCGTAGCTAGCAGGAGTTGCAGTGCGGGCAGCGGCAGTTCCTTGATTGCGGTAGACGCCTCTTACCTGTTCTTCGCGATCGTAATCTATTGCTTCTAATTCATTGTAAGCCGGCAATTGTTCTGCTTGAGCTTTGTTGCGAAGGCCTGTTGCGTAGACCCGATGGGCTCCGTAGTCGAAGCGAGCCGAGCCGATTGGCAACAATACTTTTTTGCCAAAAATCCAAATTCCGGTGTCAATTACCAGATAGCGGAAACGACCAGTGTCATCAACCAAAGCGTCATAAACCGTGCCTACTTTTTCATCAGAGTCGCCAGCATAAACATCAAATCCCTTGATGTCGTCTCCAGCAAAGATTTCTTCCTGATAATTCGGATAAAAGTCTGCTAATTTTTGAAGTGCCATGTGTTTTTTCCTCTTTGCTCTACTTAAATTAATAGTAGAAATTAATTCGTTCAGTTCCCTCTCCCTAAAGTCAGAAGTGTATAATTTAGGGTGTTTAATACTATAGGAATACTACGGCATCTCTTCTTCTGTGCTAGCGCGCTCAGCTATTTTAAAGATTGTAAAACTCTACAATCGTCAATCTTATAACAAGTATTAAAACTCAAAGCCAACCGTAGGGACACAGCAATGCCGTGTCCTACTCCCCTTGCAGGACACTCCTTTTCCTTTGCGCTGTACCTACTGTTAATAATTGTTAACTAGGTGGTGAAAAATCAACATTACATAGTAATAAACAAATATTAAAGCCCCTCATCTTGTAGGAGAGGGGCTTCAGGAAAGCTAGAAATTTTAAGTTCAGAGTTGATTGAATTGAGTTCTGATAGCTTCTATCCGACTGCGGTTAACTCCCAAATCCGACTGTCCCAGACGCGAAGCCGATCGCACATGGATGACTTTTGCTTCATCATCTACCAAAAATTCAACGTCATCAACAAACCCCATCAAAGCACTGGTAAACTCCGCATAGAGGTAATTATCAGTTGCAGTGATAATTTTAGTTTTTTTCAAGGACTCGATCGCCCCTTTGAGCTTTGCCATCGCTTCACTCTGGGACGAAGTGTATACCAAAGTCTCAATTTTGTGTTCGGCATCTTGACTGAAGCTGCTGACGCAGTTGGGGGAACTCGGGCACGCTGCGAGTTTTCCTGACTGAATTCCGATATTGGCAGGTCTGGTTCCAGCAAACATTGTTTTTTCTCCGGGTATAGCGATAAAACTAGCGATCGACAGTACCGCTACTGCTAGCAGTGATATTAAAATAACCAGGACTTTTTTCCATACTGTCGGCGATTTTGTTTCAACTGTTTGCAAAGGATTAGCCCTCCTGAAAGTATAAATGCGGTCTACGTTTCATATTAATTGAAATTTACATAAAAATATTAAAAAGATTTCTTTTGTTCTTCAATTAACCAGTAAGTCAGCATTTTTCCTTTACCTTTAATCGGGATATGACCCCGTTCTTCCAAAACAAACTGCTCTTTCAAAAGCTCGTAAGTCGCCGCCGTTACTTGAATTTTACCAGGCAATCCGTTAGACTCCATGCGTGAAGCAACATTAACAGTATCCCCCCACAAATCATAGCTAAATTTACTAATCCCAATAATTCCAGCCACTACCGAACCGCTGTGAATTCCGAGTCGCAATTGAAAATTTTCTCCCATTTTGGCATTAAACCTCCTCAAAGCTGCCTGCATCTCCAAAGCTAAAAGTGCGATCGCCGAGGAGTGATCTTCCCGCGCTGTCGGCAAACCCCCAACCACCATGTAAGCATCCCCAATCGTCTTAATCTTTTCCAACCCGTGCAATTCAGACAACCTATCGAACTCCGAGAAAATTCCGTTCAAAATTTCTACCAACTGCGTCGGACTTTTGTGAGCCGAAAACTCTGTAAAACCCACCAAATCAGCAAACAAGACGCTCACCTCATCAAAATGATCCGCTATCAACTTTTGCTCTTTTTGCAAGCGATCCGCAATAGGTTTCGGTAAAATATTCAGCAGCAATTTCTCAGTTTGTCCTTGCTGCACTTTCAGCGCTGCTTCAGCTTGTTTCCGCTGAATCAACGAACCTAGCTGCGTAGCAACTGCGCTCACTAATTCCAACAAGCGAGGCTGACATTTCAGAACTTTTTCGCGATAAAAAATCAAAATAGCTAACACTTGATTATCCGCCAAAATTGGCACTCCAAAAGCAGCTTTTAAGCCCACACTTACCGCAATTTCCGCTCGTAAGAAAACTTGTTCCGGTGCAGTAGAAACATCATCGATCCATTCAGACTGCTGCGACTGCCAAATCCTACCTGGGAGTCCGACACCGGGAGCAAAAATCAACTGCCAACTTGTTTGTCGGAATTGGGCAAAACTAGAGTCACTGACGTACCTGCCGGTAGCGCATTTTAAAAAGCCCTCACTGCAAGGAATCCAAGCTTCGCCCAGATTCCATTCAATAGTTTTGCAAATTAAACCTAAAATCACATCTATAGCCGACTCAAAATCCTCAGATTTGCTAATAGCTTGAGTTGCCTGCAGCAGCAATCTGGTTTCCATTTCCACCTGATGGCGTTCAGCTATCTCCTGGTGCAACTGGAGATTTTGAACGGTCAATTTTTGATTTTTCTCTTGCAATTGCATTTGCAATGAACGCACAGTAAGTTGATTGCTCACTCGCGCCAATACTTCTTTTACCTGAAAAGGTTTGGTTATATAATCCGCTCCGCCCACTTCAAAAGCTTTGGCTTTATTTATTCCTTCTTCTAGCGCACTAAGAAAAATGATGGGAATTTCCCTAAATTGTGACTGTGCTTTTAATCTTTTACATAGTTCGTACCCGTCAATATCCGGCATCATAATATCGAGTAAAATCAAATCTGGTGCGCTAGATTGAATTGCCTCTAACGCGGAAAAACCATTAGTAACTGGTCGAACTTTATAGCCATTCTTTTGCAAAATTCTAATCAACAAACGCAGATTGTCTGGCGTATCGTCAACTACTAAAATATCTGCTTGATAGTTTTCAGTTTGTTCCGCCTTCATCTGCATTATCTGATTCCTCTGCCTCGGCAATTACATTGAGAATTTTCTGGTAATCAAAATTATCGAGATGACCCTGGAGGATTTCCGCCAATTCAGGATGAGGCTCCCTTATTTCGTCGATTGTCCTGACAATTAAGTCAAAATCAGCACTGCGGATTACCTGCTTCATGTTGTCTATCCATTCTGCGGGAAGTGTAGATAAATAAGCTAGGGCAGCATTAGGGAGGGAGCCAGATAAATTATTTCGATCGCCTATTGAGATAACGTCCGTTGAGTTAGAGTAGAGATACTTCACGCCCAAATGTTTGGTGATGGTATCAAATATATCTGTTTTGCGGAAAGGTTTGCTAATAAAATCGTCGCAGCCGACCAATAAAGCAAACGCTTGCCTCCCTTCAATTGTACTAGCTGTCAAAGCAATAATCTTTGGAATCGGGGAGTCGGGATGGGACATATTCATTTCCCCCTTTCCTTGCTGCTCTTGCTCTCTCTGCTTGATTCTAGCCTTAATTTGTTTAGTAGCTTCGTAGCCGTCCATTACTGGCATTCGCACATCCATCAAAATTAAGTGCGGATGCCAGTTTTCCCACATTTCTATTGCTTCCTGGCCGTTGGTGGCTTGTTCCACCCCGAAACCCAAAGGAGAAAGCATTTTGACTAAAAGTTGGCGGTTGTCTTCGCGATCGTCCACAATTAAAATCCGATAGCACGGTTGATTGGGTTCCAACCCACTAACTTCGCGGTTAATTTCCGGATCTGGAAGCTCAGCAGGATAAACCGCACCGACTGGAATTTCAAATTTAAAAGTGGTACCGAGTTCCAGTTGACTTTCTACGACAATTTCTCCTCCCATCAGGCGGACAAATTGACGGCTGATCTTCAATCCTAAACCCGTGCCTTTCTGATGTTTTTGACCGGAAGCTGTTTGGACAAACGCCTTAAAAATATTGCCCAATTCTTCGGGAGCAATGCCAACTCCTGTATCTTCAATTTCAAATACAAGGAACAAACCCGGCACAGTTAAATCCTCAACATCATGGCTGCATTCAACCTTGGCAAAATCACTGCTAGTTCTCGAAAAATCCCGAATACTTCTTGTGGTATCAAAGCAAGCTTTCGGACTATCCAATAAATCCAAAAATCCCGATTTTTCTAACTTTATAGCTCTTAAGATAATTTCGCCTGTTTGGGTAAACTTAATCGCATTACTCAGAAGATTAATCAGCACTTGCCGCAGTTTAATATCATCGGTTCGCACGTACTGAGGAACGTCAGCATCGCGCTGGAAATGCAACTGCAATTCTTGATTATGTACTCGCAGTTGAAACATATCTTGCAAATCGTCAAGCAAGCGGTAGAGATCGAAGTTTTTTGGGTTGAGTGTCATCCGCCCCGCTTCGATTTTTGACAAGTCTAAGACTTCATTGATCAACGCCAGCAAGTGTTCGCCACTACGGCGAATAATTCTCATATTTTCTCGGTTTTCGACCGTCAGATCCGGGCTGGGTTCCATGATTTGTGCAAAGCCGAGTATAGAATTGAGAGGGGTGCGTAACTCGTGGCTCATATTGGCAATAAACGTGCTTTTAGCTTTGTTTGCTGCTTCAGCAGCTAAGGCGGCTTGTTGCAGTTGTTCTGTGCGTTCGTCAATTTGGGCTTCTAAGGTGTGGTGGTATTCTGCTAGTATTTTTTCGGCTTGTTTGCGATCGCTAATATCTTGAAAAGCTGCGATCGCATAAACAATATTTCCGCTAGCGTCAAAAATCGGCGTGGTATTGATCTCGATCGCAATTTTTTTGCCATCTTGACGGATTTCTACATCGTCAACCTTAACAGATTCTCCTTTCAGTGCCCGCAAAATTGGCAGATTATCCGGCGGGTACAACTCATCAGTATTGGCAACATAAAGTTGATAAGTGGCAGCTAATTGTTCCGCAGTGCTTTCCGGGATCGTGTCTGCACCCAGCAAATCCCGCGCTGCCTGGTTGAAATAGGCGATCGAGCCATCGGGATGATAAACAGATACCCCCACTGGCAAAGCTTCTAAAAATTGACTCAGGCGGCTTTCACTCGCAGACAGCGCCTCATTTACTAGCTTTAACTCCTCGTTTACTTCTTGGCGCTTCTGAATTTCATCAGTTAACTTTTGATCTTGCAAATAACTGTGAACTGCTTCTACTACCGTTAATTTTAAATCTTCATTTTGCCAAGGTTTAGGAATATAACGGTACAATTTAGCATACTTGATAGCATTACTCAGGGCTTCCAAATCGGCTTGCCCCGTTAGCATAATGGTCAGCGTCTCCGGCGAGCTTTCGTGAATTCTTCTGAGCAGTTCATCCCCTTTAATATCCGGCATGATATAATCGGAAAGCACCAAAGCAATCTCATATTCATCTGCCTGCAAATCGGCCAGCAAATCTAAAGCATCAGCCCCCCCTTCAGCGGTTTCAATTATACACCGATCGCCGATTGCCTTTTTCAGTTCAATCTTTAAACTATTCAAAACGTCAGGTTCATCATCAATACAAACAATCACAGGTTTTTTCATAACTTAGCCAGCCCAGATTTTATAGTCTCTATTAAGTCTTTGCTTTGCCAGGGTTTGTACAAGCAACAGTATAAATCTGCTTCTTCTACTGCCCGCTGAACAGCCGCTGCATCGGCTTGTCCAGTCAACATCACTTTAATAATTTTAGGATATTTTTGGTGAACTTTAATTAAAAGTTCGTCACCTTTAATTCCCGGCATCAGCCAATCAGAAACAACCACAATCACCTGAGCTTTTTCTTGAAAGTCCTCCAATAAATCTAAAGCTTCCTCACCACTTTCAGCTAATTCATAAAAGTAATCATTTTTAAATTCCTTTTTGAGCTGAATCTTGAGAGTATTCAAGATATCAGGCTCATCATCAACGCAAAGAATTACAGGCTTATTCATCTTTTCCTCTCTGCTTAAATTTTAGTAGGTTTACCGACATGAGTTGCTTTTACGTTATTGATTTCGGGCAAGGATGCAGGATATCTGTTCCTATCTTATTTTAATAGGACTTCCGAAGATAAACCCAGTTTCTTGTAATAAATCTTGTATTTGTCAGAGAGACAGCGACGAGTGTCACCGGGAATCAGCCCCCTGCAGGTAAGTTGTGTTTAATAAATTGGCAGCGAGACGGTAAAAGTTGTCTGCCCCGGTACAGAATCTACAGCAATTGTGCCTTCGTGCTTTTCCACAATTTTTCTCACAATATCCAATCCCAAACCGCTACCTTCGCCCGCAGATTTAGTCGTAAAAAAGGGCTGAAAAATTTTAGGAATAATTTCTGAGGGAATACCTTTACCGTTATCAGTAAACTTGAGAAAAATCTTTGCCTCTTGCTGCCGAGTTTCAATCGTCAAACTACCTTTATAATCCATTGCTTGCAGGGCATTATGAAGGAGATTCGTCCAAACTTGATTTAAGTCATCGGGATAGCACATAATTTGGGGTAAATCTCCATAATTTTTTACTATTTCTATACCGTGTTTCAGTTGATTTTGATAAAGAGTTAACACCGTTTCAATGCCATCGTGTAAGTTCGCCTGAACTTTTTCTGGTTGGCTATCAAAATGAGCGTAGGTTTTTAAGGCAAATACTACTTTCCCAGACTTCGCTGTTGCTCGTTGGATCAGGCTAATACTTTTTTTAAAGCTCGCAAACTGGTAAGCACTATTTAAAACTACTTCCCAATCTGGCGATTTAAAAAGCGGCCATAGCTCTTCTATTTGTTCGTAAATTTCCATGTCAACTAAAGTATCCGCAATTTCCTCAGACTTTTCAACAGATTGTGCCATCAAATCCGCCGTCAACTGGTGCTTAAACTTGCGTTTCTCTCTGCTTGTGAATAAAACTTTTTGATGGGTGGCTCTGTACAATAAAGCTAAAAAATAAGCTTTGCTTTCCTCAGAAAGTTGTTGATAAATTTCAGGAAACTTTTCTAAAAACTCGTTGGAAAAATTAGCTATATTATTAATAGAAGAACCTATAATGCCCAGTGGGGTATTGATTTCGTGAGCAATACCGGCGATCAGTTGTCCCAGAGCTGCCATTTTTTCAGATTGAATCAAATGCTCTTGAGTGGTTTGCAGTTGGTAGAGCGCCGTTGCTAAATCTTGATTTTTTTCTTGCAAAGTTTGTTGCAGTGAACAAATTTTCAAATGAGTTTCTATCCGGGCCAAAACTTCTTCAACCTGAAACGGTTTAGTAATAAAGTCAACTCCGCCCACTGCAAAAGCTTTAACTTTATCCAGCACGTCATTGATCGCACTAATAAAAATAACAGGAATGTCTTTGGTAAATTCAGAAGCTTTGAGTTGCTGGCAAACTTGATAGCCGTCCATTTCCGGCATCATAATATCCAGCAGCACTAGATCCGGGGGTATTTTTTGAGCTGCAGACAATGCTAGCTTGCCATTGGGTACGGGGCGAACTTGATAGCCTTTTTCGCTCAAAATTCCGACCAGCAGCCGCAGGTTTTCTGGCGTATCGTCTACTACTAAAATATTAGCTCGATTGGTTTTAGGTGAAGTTGAAGTCATCGGGTATTTACTGTTTCTCGCTGAGTTCGATTATGTTCAAAATTCTGTCATATTCAAAATTATTAATACAATCTTGAAGCTTGCCCGCAAGAGAGGGATTGACAGTGTAGATTTGTGCAATCGAAGTTGCGATCGCCTCCATGTCTACACTCAAAATACTTTGCTTGAATTGGGCCATCCAGTCTGGAGAAAGAGAGGCGAAAGCCTCCGGTGTCAGCACCTCCTGACTTGACTCCTCTAAACCTGCGGCACTTACTGCAGTTGGATCTTCATAAATATAGCGTACTCCTAAATGTTTTCCCATTGCCACAAAGATATCCTCCTCTCGAAACGGTTTCCGCATAAAATCATCACAACCCGCCGAAAGAATCACCGCCCGTTCTTCCTCCAAAACGCTAGCAGTTAGGGCCACAATCGCCGTTGCTTGCCCGCCAGTTGTAGTTTTAATCTGTTTCGTTGCCTCATAGCCGTCCATGACAGGCATTCTCATGTCCATCCAAATCAAATGCGGTTCCCACTCCATAAAAATATCAACCGCTTCTTTACCGTTATTCGCTTCTCTCAACTCAAATCCGAGTGGGCTGAGAAGTTTTACTAACAGTTGGCGGTTCAAAGGTTTGTCGTCCACAATTAGCAAGCGATAACTCGGCTGATTCGGTTCGAGGGCAACAACTCGGCGTTGACTTTTTTTGCTTTCAATATCACTAGCTTCAACCAGATGAACTTGGATGTCAAACTGAAATACTGCCCCCTTTCCGATCTCGCTGCTAACAGTAATTTCACCTCCCATTAATTGCACAAACTGGCGACTAATAGCTAAACCTAAACCAGTTCCTTCCTGAGAATCTTTACCTGTCTTCGTCTGCACGAATGCTTCAAATAACTGATGGAGTTCCTCAGCAGCAATGCCTGCACCAGTATCTTGAACTTCAAAATGCAGCCAGTAGCGGCCGGGCAATTGGTCAGTGCTGTTTTTATGTATATTCCGCCTTCCTCCTTTGACTTGCACCGACACTCCCCCTTCTGAAGTAAATTTAATTGCATTATTGAGCAAATTAATTAAAACTTGTCGCAATTTAACTTCATCAGTACAAATGTAATGGGGAACTTCTGCGTCTCTGTCGAAGATTAATTGCAAATCTTTCTGCTCAGCTTTGAGAGCAAACATATCTTCTAAATCGTCGATTAGTTGGTACAAATCGAAGCTTTTTGAATTAATAGTCGTGCGTCCGGCTTCGATTTTTGACAAGTCTAAAACTTGGTTAATTAAAGCCAGTAAATGTTCGCCACTCCGCAGGATAATTCCGACATCTTCTTGATTTTCCTGAGACAACGTTTTACTGCGAATCATGACTTGAGCAAAACCGATGACCGCGTTCAGGGGCGATCGCAATTCGTGGCTCATATTGGCGAGAAAGGTACTCTTAGCTTTGTTTGCTGCTTCGGCGGCTTCTTTCGCCTGCTGCATTTTGATTTCCGCTTGTTTGTTATCAGTAATATCTTTAATAAAACCTTCGTAGTAAAGTAGATTTCCTGCTTCATCGCAGACAGCGCGACAATTTTCCGAAATCCAGATTATGCTGCCATCTTTGCGGTAAATTTCCGATTCAAAGTTTGATAGTATCCCGCACTCGTTCATCAGCGCTGCAAATTCGTCGTGGCGGTTGGATTTCACGTAAAGCTGATTATTGAAATTCGGCTGTGCTGCCATTAATTCTGCAGGCGAGTCGTAACCGTAGATGTTAGCTAAAGCGGGGTTAGCGCTGATGTATTTCCCGTCAATAGCAGTTTGAAAAATTCCATTCAAAGCATTTTCATAAATGTTGCGGTACTTTTCTTCTGCTTCCCGGAGGGCAGTTTCTGCTTTTTGCCGCTCAGTAATATCGCTAGAAATCGACAAAAAACAAGCTTCTCCGTCAATATCGATGGTTTCTATCGACAGCAGTGCCGTTCTTTCTGTACCCTTTTTATTGCGAAACCTCAGCTCATAATTGTGAAGAGCCGTCTTATTTTTTAACATTTTAATCATGCGATCGCGCTCTCCCAAACTAGCCCAAAAATTGAGTTCTACTGCTGTTTTTCCAATAATTTCTTCGTGACTGTACCCCATCATCCGACAAAAGCTCTCATTGGCTTCTATGTGGCGGCCATCGCTAATTCTAGTCAGGGTAATCGCATTAGGGCTTAAACGGAAAGCTTTAGAAAACTTTTCTTGTACCTTAGCAAGATCGGCGGTACGTTCTGCAACTTGCGCTGCTAAATTGTCGTTGTATTCCTTTAATACTTTCTCGGCTAGTTTGCGTTCTGTAATATCTTGAAAAGCGCACATCCCATAGATAATATTTTTTTGAGCGTCATAAATAGGAGTTCCCCAAACTTGTAAGGGAACAGTTTTGTCAGTCGAGGAGATTTCAATGTCATCAACAGTTACACTTTTACCCTGCAAAGCATTTAAAATTGGGTCGCGATCCGCCGGGTAAATTTCCTGAGTGCCCGCTAAATAAACTCGGTAGGATTGACGTAAACTTTCGGAATCGGCTGGTACAATTCCTTGAGATAAAAGTTGCTCTCCGGTAGGGTTAATGTAGTAAGGTTGACCGTTGGTTTCTGCAATAAAAATCCCTAGTGGTACTGCATTGAAAAATTGTTTTACTCTGTTTTCACTTTCCGAGAGAGAAGTAAATGAATGCTGCAATTGCTCGGCCATGCTGTTAAAAGCAGTGGCAAGTTCTCCGAGTTCATCTTCGCGATTCAGAGTGAGCTTTGTATCCCATTCATTCCGCGCCAAAGCTTTAGCCGCAGCATTCAATTTTAAAATAGGCTGAACTACCCATTTAGCAGTAAGAATCCCCAGAATTGTCGCCCCCATCAAGGCTGCAATCGACAGTAAAAAAGTCGTGCGCGTGTTGAGGTTAATTTGCTCCATAAAGTCAGACTCGGGTACAACTACTACAATCAGCCAATCCAACCCTCGATCGTCTTTAAAAGGAGCTACCTGAACAAAATTTCGCTTGCCATCAACATCAAAAGTAAGTTGTTGAGAATTAGTGATTTTAGCTAAGCTATCGTAGGATTTATCTAGATGCTGTGCAGTTTGGCGAATTACCGGATTCTCGCTTTGTGAAGCTTTAATGCGCCTTGTTTCTTTACCTTCCACCAGGAATTCTGGACTCGCCGTTGAAGTGGCAATTAACATCCCCGATCGCTCCATGACAAAAGTTTGTCCTGATTTGCCAATTTTGAGGCTAACCAGAAATTCTTTGATGCGGGAAAACAGCAAATCGCTGCCAGCTACTCCTAACAATTTGCCAGCATCGTCGTAGATAGGCAAAGCAGCAGTAATTGCCAGTTCCCTCGTCAAAAAATCTGTATAGATTGGAGTCCAAATTGGTTTTTTAGCCGCAGCGGCAGCTATGTACCAAGGGCGAGTTTGCGGGTCGTAAATATTGGGTGATATTTGCACTAATTGAAGGCGGTTTCCCTGAGAGTCAGCAGTATAGCGAGCTAATTTATTGCCAGTAGAGCTGTCAGCAGCCGATATCAAAATCCTATCTTTAGTGCGGATTGCTCCCGAATGTTCTCCATTTTCTTTCCCTGTGTAAATGATGCTGATAGAATCAAAATATTGAATTTGTTCGAGGAAATGATGTTCTAGTTTTTGGTTGTCTTCTAGGTTCAACTGCCCCAATTTTATGCCTTGAACGTTCAGGTGATTGACAATGTGGGGAATTGACATATAATTTTCCATGCGGTCTTTGATGCGATCGCTAATTTCTCCCCGCAACTGAGCGGCAACATCGTTGACCGCCCGCTGACCGTTTTGGAACGACAGCCAACCTACAACTCCTACGATGCCGACAATTTGCACTAAAAAAGGAACCACTAGCACCGTTTGTAATGGAGCTTTGCCGATAATTTTTGTAGCCAAACGATTGAGTGGTTTAGGAAACATATTCATCCTCAGAGGAATTGGGCATTGGGAATTGGGCATTGGTAATTGTTGGGAGTTTTAAGTGTAAATTATGTTCCCTTTTCCCTTCCTTTTCTCCTTATGCTGTAGTTTACTGACGACAGTACCGTCGATCAATTCATATCAAAATAGCGTATTTCTACTCAGAGTTTTTTCGTAACTATTGATACAGATCATTGGGCGCGATCGACCTAAGTCGAAATCATCTGATCTATTGCACCATTCTCAATTACTTATTTAGGAACAGGCTTTTCGGCCTGTTCCACAAGAGATGAATTTTATTGTGGAACAGGCAAGATCCCTGTTCCACAACAAGTACATTTTATTGTGGCGTGGGCATCCTGCCCGCCCAGGGAAGGGTTATTGAGAATGGTGCAACATCTCAGTTTGAACAAACAGTAGCTAACAAGCACACACCCAAAAAATCTGTATTTACCTGCGATTCAACTCCATCCTTTCGCCGTAACGTAAAAGCATATCCAAACTCTCCAAACGATTTTGCCAAGTTTGCACCTGATAGCTATTTTCGGCAGAATGCAAGCGCATCGAAGATTGAAATTGAGATTGAAAACTCCCCAACAATCTTTTAGCAGTTGCTAAACTTTCTCTAGAAGGATTTGCCGCCAACTTGCTCAAAGCTTGCGCCAATTCATCCGATCGACTTTGCAAAACTTTCAGTTCAGATTCCGACATCCGCAACTGATTGTTAGCCAACAAAAAACTCCATTCCTGCTTGAGAGCAGTATACCGCGAAGCCGCCGCCGCAAACGGCTGTCGGTAAGGAATCGGCTCCGCAGCAGAAGTGGAACGCACTGGCGAGCCTTGAGTGCGGTTAAAAAACCCCTGCATCCCGCTGCTGATACTTTCCACGGCAAAAATAGCATAGCCCCCTGTCGGCAAATCGCGCAAAGCTTGAATTTGGTCGATCGCCACAACTTCCGGGAGAGTCAACAACTTAACCGCCGGAGAAATCAAAGCCGAACCCAGAATTTGTTCATTTACCAGCGGTTCGGTGATGCGCTGAAGTCGGTTCGTATCCAAAGCATAAGTCATCGGCACAATCAAATCTACAATGCCTTGACGAGCCCAAACTTCCCAATTTTGCTGGATTTTGTAAATCCGCTGACTTTCCGGGTGCGGAAACACTGCCACCGACAGAATTGTGCGCGGATAATTCTGTCGCAAAAGCTGAGAAACTTCAGCTACAAAACTATTAATTTGATTAGTTTTAAACTCAACCCACTGCCGCCACAAACTGCCGTTCCTAGGGGAAATATTCACCGGGTCTGCACCAGTCAACTGCTTAAATTGCTGCCTCCCCGCAATACCGTAACCGTAAGTAAAATTCGCATTATCATCTTGAAAAGGATAGCGAATATAGTCTAACTGTACCCCATCTACTTTGTAGTTATTGGCAATTTCGCTGACGATTCGCAGCAAATAATTCCGCGCTTCCGGGTTCGCTGGATCTAGATAAAATTTACCATCGTTAGGATTTTGCGTGCGTCCTTTATTGTCAATATTTGCCCACTGTGGATGAGCGGAAAGCACTGGGCCGGGATAAGAACTAGGCTGGCCAATTAAAGTATTGTGGCGCTTATTTCCTGTGGCAAAAACCCAGACCCAAGCGTGCAGTTCTATGCCTCGCTCGTGGGCTAATTTAACCGCAGATGCTAGCGGGTCCCAGCCAACAGTCAGGGGATTTTGTTGCGGTGCAACTTGACTGGGATAAATCGTATATCCGGCATTCAATGTTTCAAAGAAAACAGTATTGATACCGGCGGCGGCGAGTCGATCGAACACTGCGGCCAAACCCTGTTCTGAACGCGCTGCGACGATCGTCCCGCGATCGAGCCAAACCGCCCGAATTTCCGCCCCAACCCGCTGTCCTTCCTTCGGGTAATTTTGCCACAGCAACTGTCGCGCTTCCACCCACTGCGATCTCGCCTCGGCGTAGTTTTGTTCTTGCAGGAGTTGGTCGAAAGTTTGCAAAACCTGTCGCGCTTGGGCGATCGCCCGTCCCCTGATCGCTTGCAGAACAGGGGGGCGGCTGGCTGCCGGGCCGCCTCCGCCCTGTTCTGCCGCCACCAGTTGAGGGGAGCTAGCAACATTGAGATTGATGGCGGTATTGGCTGAATTAGATGCTGTTAGGGCGCTTTCAAACCTGCCGAGGAGGTTAGTGAGTTCTTGGCGCATCAAGTACGCTTCAATGCTGACGATCGGCTTATTGGAATTTGGCTGCACGTCCAAACCCGGTGGCGCCGACTGATCCGAAGGGTCCGTAAAAGTTGCAGGAACTGAATCGGGAAGCGATCCCGATGGAGAAACTCGGCTCAGTGGGGTACTGCGCGGTGAACTAGGGGTGTTTCTAGTGACTCTGGAGGGGGGATTTGGTAGCGGGGTCGCGGCAGCAGTGGGCGGCGCTACAGGCCCAGAAGCAATTGTGCCTCCCCAGCGGGCGATCGAGGCTTGCAGCCAAGCCTTATCTAAATTTGCCGAACCGTCGCTACCCCAGCGCCAGCCGAGATAGGTAGCGCGATCGGTGGCGATGGCTGCGGAGGAACCGGAACTATCTTTCCAAGTAGCAATAGTTTGACTGTTCGCATCAGCCGGAATCAAGACACCGCCTTGGACTGAGGCATTTTTTTGTTCTGGGGGCATCCAACTGCTAGAAGTAGTGCAAGCCAGATCCCGACAGCGGCTGCGCGGTTGCGGGGTTGCCAGTTGGGTTAACGGAAAAGCCCAATAGGCCCCAAGGAGTGATCGCAAAGATTGGCGCACCAAAGCCGGGGAACTGCGGCCGACGGGGCCCGAAGCAATCAAGCGGCCACCCTGGGAGGCCCAAGCTTCTAAAACTTTAATTTGTGCCGGAGTCAAAGTTTCAATGTTGGGCAAAAACAGCACGTTAACGCCTGTTAAATCCGCCGTACTTTTGATTTCTTCGAGATTGATTGGTTTGTAAGCAATGCCGCTTTCCCAGAGGCGCGTGGTAATCTTTACCCAGTCGGGAGAATTCTCGGAACTGCGAACAACGCCCAGAACTACTTCTGCGAAACTCGGAGAGGGAAATAGGATGAAGAGATTGAGTAATGTACTCGCTATAGTTCCAATTAAGACTCTTTGCAAGAAAGTGAAAAAGCGCAATTTTTTAGCCTGGGAGCAGGCATCCGGCAGTTGATCAGGCTTATTGATTTGTTGCATAAATATGAGAATTACTCACCACACCGCTAAAGAAAAATTTAATAACAATTAAGAGCGATCGATCCGCACCATACAATTGTCTATCCTGCCCTGCAACCTGAATCAGGAAAAAGTGCGATCGATCGATTTTAGATTTTGGATTTTAGATTTTGGATTTTGGATTTTAGATTTTGGATTTTAGATTTTGGATTTAAATCTGGATCTATTCCTCATGACTGTTGACTGTTGACTGTTTGGGCATTTGAACAATACCGATGCAACCGGAAACGATTTTAGATTAAAACCTGGGTGCATTTGGGTTGAAAAACCCCAAATACAATTTAGATGCCACACAGCTTACAGCCAACTGTCAACAGCCAACAGTCAACAGTCAACAGTCAACAGTCAACACTTTTCTAAGTTGCAGCTTCATTCACCGGGAATCTATCGATTAACTGCATCGCCCGACAAGCATTCCTCCGCAAAGAATCGGAAACATGAGGAACATGAGGAATCTGAGACAAGAAATCCAAAGTCCGGCGCAAAATCCGCACCACATCCCCTTCATCCAAACTCGTATGGCTAATCAGTTCCAGCCATTCAACGCCTAGAGCCCACTGCTCGACTAAAGTCACTAAATCCCGTTCCAGCCAAATCGGGATTGCAGAATCGTGCTTGCGCTGCACTTGAAACAATCGGCGGCGCAAGCCTTTTTGCAGATTGTCCAAAGGTGCCAAAACTTCTGGCGACAGCGAGTAGTGAGTCCAACTGTCGGGCCGAGAAACTTCTGTAACTAAGGCCGCGCAAGCAGCAGCGAGGTGGTGGGGGTCGAGTTCGTCAAACTCGGCAGACATCAGGGACAAACCCAGCCACAGTTCGTTATCGCCGCGAATGGCGGCGCAAGCTTGGCCCAAGATTGTGGGTACCAACCTGCCGGAGGAGTCATCTCGCTTTACATTTGCCGAAACTACTCTTTCCAAGCAGCCGAAATTCAGCAGGATGTCGATTAAGTTGAGAAATTCCTCCCAGTAGCGAGCTCTCTGCTTTTCTAAGTCTTCTTCGCTTTTGCGGATTTCTTTTTTCAATTCTTCCCGGCGGCGCTGGCGTTTGAGCAAAGTACCGGGATTGCCCCATTCTAAAACCGGGTGAGTTTCTAGCTTAGCTTCTACGGCTGCGATTTTCCGCTGTTGCTCGATCGCCTCTGGGCTCGGTTCCGGTGTCGGCAATTGTGGAATCGATGCAGCAATTGAAGCAGTTTCTTCAGTTCCCAAGCGGCACTGGCCCAGTCTCAGGGGCATTTCCGACGGCGGGTTCAAGGTATCTGCAACGCTCAAGCGGGGTAATTCGGCGTGCAGGCTAGCGACATCGCTAATGGCGACGACATACCAACGGTTATCTTTGCCCAAGCACACCAAATTTGGTGCTTGGCCGGAACCTGCGATTTTGGCAACCAGTACGGCGGGTACAGGATTTGTGTGCGATCGTTTAGCTGTCGGAACGTGCTTACCTTTGAGACTCAGAACCGTGCCGAGCACTGCAAAAGCCACAGCTACGGACATTTCCTTAAATCTGGCTTCTTCAGCTTGCTGCAATAAAGTTTTCAGCAAACGTTTGTCTTCTTTGAGTCTTCCCTGCAATTTTTCGTAATGGGCAAGCTCTTTTTCCAGGGTGGAGACATTTCCTCCTGCCGCCAGGGACTTTTCCAGCACCGCCAATTCTGTTTGCAATCGGTCTAATTCTTCTTGCTGCGGCTGCAAGTACAAGGTAGACAGGTATTGACCGAAACTCCGCTCTACCAACTCTTGAGCTTCATCGAGAGTGTGTGTTTGCAGCAAATTCAGCACCATGCCGTAGCTCGGAGTAAACTGACTCGCGAGGGGGTCGGCTTTGGCTGTTGCCAAATACGAGGCTTCTTTTGCGCCTTCAAAGCGCGTCTGAACTGCGACCACGTGCCCCAGCTTGTCCATGCCCCGCCGACCCGCCCGACCGGCCATTTGCAGGAATTCTGAAGCGTTTAGCAGTCGGTGTCCCTTGTCCGTGCGCTTGGACAGGGTGGAAATAACTGTGGTGCGAGCGGGCATATTAATCCCGGCTGCTAGGGTTTCGGTGGCAAATACGACTTTAATCAAACCTCTGCCAAAGAGTTCTTCTACTAAACCTTTCCAAGCGGGCAAAATGCCTGCGTGGTGGGCCGCGATGCCTTTTAAAAGTGCTTCTTTTTGACCGAAGCGTTCTGCTTCTGGGTTTCGCTGTAAAAAATCGTCAATGATGCGTTTGAGTTCGGCTGTTTCGGCTTCGTTAACCAGGGAGAAATTGCCGACTTCTGCGACTGCTTGGTCGCACCCGCGACGGCTGAAGATGAAGTAAATTGCTGGTAGCATATCTCGATCGTCCAACCGCGCCAAAACATCGGTCAAACTCGGAGTGGGGATGCTGCCTCTTTCTACTTTTTGCCCCTTCTTTTTGGGGACTAACCGGACATTCGCTCTTTTGCCGGTCTCGTCTAGCAGGGGAAATATCCCTTTTTGGTTGGCGAAGTGGAATTGCAGGGGTACTGGCCGAAAGTCTGAGTAGACGAGCTCTGTGGGCCCGTGGACTTTGTTAATCCAGTCTGTGAGTTGGTCGCTATTGGCAACGGTTGCTGAGAGGGCGAGAAGTTGAATTTCGCTCGAACAGTAGATGATCGATTCTTCCCAAACGGTACCGCGCTGGCGATCGTTCATGTAGTGACACTCGTCGAGCACCACGGTTTCGACTCCGGTGAGGGAAGTACCGACTGCTCCGATCGGCGTACCGTAGAGCATATTCCGAAATATTTCGGTAGTCATCACCAAAATCGGCGCATCTCGATTGACGGAGATGTCGCCCGTCAGCAAACCTACGTTGTCGTCTCCAAATTGACTGCGGAAGTCGCGCAGCTTTTGGTTAGACAGAGCTTTGAGGGGAGTTGTGTAGAAGACGCGCCGCTTCCTGGAGAGTGCTTGATGGATGGCGTATTCGCCGATTAACGTTTTCCCAGAGCCTGTGGGAGCGCACACAACAACGGATTTACCTGCATCGAGGGCGGCGATCGCCTCTCTCTGAAAGTTATCTAGCTCGAATGGAAATATGGTCTTCAGATCCAGCTCTGGGCGGTTCTGGGCAGTGTCTGGCACAAGAATTATTATAAGGTTGCAGGGTAAGTATGCTTAAATCTTGCTGAAAGCAAGTCAGCAGAGGACTGTATTGATTTTAGACCTTCGTCAGCAAATCGGCTATGAAGGAATAAGTCTGTTGGCAGTTGGCAGTTGGCAGTTGACAGTTGACAGAAAAAATTTTTGCCTTCTTCCCTCTTCCCTCTTCCCTCTTCCTTCTTCCTTCTTCCCTCTTCCTTCTTCCTTCTCTATGATTCCAGTTATTTCGACTATTCCTGTGGTGCAGCTTGCTTCGGGCGATCGGCTTTCACTGCAAGTCTATCAGTTCCAAGGTGCGATTCCCGGCAAAAAAGCTTATCTCCAATCTAACCTCCACGGCGCTGAGATTAGCGGTAATGCTGTGATTTACCAATTAATTGAGTTTTTAATGTCTTTGGACAGCAGCCAGTTAATCGGGGAAATTTTGCTAGTTCCTGTTTGTAATCCTGTGGGTGTCAGTCAGCGATCGCACCATTTTTCCCCTGGTCGCTACAATCTTTATGATGGGGTAAATTGGAACCGGATTTTCTGGGATTTTGAAAAACAAGGGGAAGATATTCTGGGTTTTGCTAAGTCTCACCTCCATCTCGACGCTGATACTGTCAAAGTTAATTACAGAAAAGCGATTGCTTTGAGTTTTGCGAAAGAGTTGGCAAAAATTAACGCTCCTAGTTGCCGCCCTTACAGCGAACTTTACCGATATCAGCTACAATCTTTGTGTTTGGATGCTGACTATGTGCTGGATTTGCACAGTTCTACGAATCAAAGTTTAGATTACCTTTACTGTTTTAATTCTCGCGAGGAGAGTGCGAAAGCTTTTTTGCTCGATCGGGCAATCTTGATGAACGAGTACGACGGCGATGCTTTTGACGAGGCGTTTCTCAAGCCTTGGCTAGCTTTGGAGAAGATTTTGGCCGAGTTGGGAAGTACACTCAAATTTGATGTGGAAGCTTGGACTTTAGAATTAGGTTCGGGGATGGAAATGAATCCCGAGTCGGTGGCGAATGGCTTGCGGGGCATCAAAAATTACTTAGCAAGTAAGGGTTTATTGAAAATAGATGGATTTCCTCTCCCGGAAACAGCGAATCATCAAGTTATTTTCACCCCCAAGAATTTGGTGTTCAAATACTACGCGCCGGCGGGCGGGATGATTCAAAATCGAGTGCAATTGGGGAGTTATGTCAAAAAGGGCGATCGGCTTTATCAAATTCTCAGCTTTAATAAGAATGGGGAATTTCCCAGTTTGGTTGATGTTTGTGCTGAGTCGGATCTTTTCATTTTTGATGTTTCGACCAATCAGTCAGTAAATCAAGGAGAGTATGTGTTGTGTGTGATGGCAGATTGAGAATACCAAGAAACGCGGTTTATTGAAAAAACCGCGTTTCTGAAAACCTATCGGTAGTCGAACCATAATTTACAATATACTATTGAATAGGGCTTGTTTAAATTCCGCTGCACTTTTATAATAAATATCAGGATTGTCAATTAAAGCGCGATCGATAACTGTGGCTAGCGGTTGAGGAATAGCAGAAGTGCGATCGGGCACAGGAACCCCATCATTTTGCAAAACCGCCAAAAACTGGTCTTGATCCTGCAAATTTCGCGGGGAATATCCCGTTATCATCACATACAAAGAAGCCGCCCTGCCTTAATAAGGAGGGTACAAGAGTTTGTAAGGTGCCCCGGTGCGGAAATTCTCAATTTTTGAGAAGATAACGGACGCTGACGCACCCTACAATTTAAGGTGACGGTTTATGGTTGAATGAAAATACCGATCGCATTATGAACTCTCGCAGCAGTTGACGGAGGTCGATCGAGCAAACTCCCTCCCAAATACAAACTCGTCGAACTTCCCCCATCCAAATTTAAAGCATCCACAGCACCCATTTGCTGCAATATCTGCGCCAGTTCTACGAAATTTGGCCCCGCCCCGCCCGCACGATTGTGCACGGCTACAATCAGCAAATTCCCCGCAGCAGTTCGCCCGATCGCACTTCTAATTGCTGTCTGTCGAACATACGCATCGCTAAACCCTTCCGCCTTAGCATCCAGCACAACTTGACTGTTTTGTACCAACACCGGCCCGCCGCCGAGAATGTACGGAAAACGGTTGAAATCAGCAGGAAAAGTGTTATTTTCTAGACGCAATAATGTACCGGTAGTGAATTGAGAGGCAGGGGAAAAATCGGAACGCAAAGCCAAAATATAACCGTTAGCTGGAATGGGAAAACTTGTTGTTCCCACCGCACCTCCGGGGGATTGACTGACAACTCGCTCGCCCGCAACTGTCACAACTATTTCATTGCCAGACAACGGAGTATAAGTTGTTCCCCAATCAGAATTGTAGCGACCGATTCCCGGTTGTACGTAGGCACTATTGAGATGAGAAACGGGCAAAGGTTGATTTGCCGGAGTTATCACAGTTTCTTGCAAAGTTAAACGATCGATCGCAAATTCTCCACCATCGTTCCAGGCGATCGCCCCCCGGTTCAAAATCGGCCCCGAAAGCCATTTATTGTCGCGCCGAATTGCCCCTAAAGCTAACCGATTTATCCGATTGAAAAACCCTGCATTAATCGCCGCACCTGCACCAGAAACTTCTGCTGTTTGCAATAAAGGTGCAGTGCCTTGCTCGGCAGGCGGATTGCTGAGAATTGGTCGAATTTTTACACCAGCTTGACGCGGATTAACTTCTAACCAAACTACTGGAAAACGAGCCGTTCCTAAATTCTGATACTGCTGCCGCCACTGCACACCAGGAGCCCAAACAATGTTTTTTTCTACTAACGAATCTGGTCGAATGTCGATCACTAATCGATTGGGATTTCCCAGGCTGAAAACTTGCGGCCTCCAACCTAAAGGAATCGTCACTTTGACTTTAGTTTGAGCGCCGTCAGGTTCGACTTTTACTGATAGCAATTGTTTGCTGGTTGAGAAAATCTGCTGAATTATGGCGGGTGCGATTTTGGCATCGATCGCGATCGACCATTCTTGACCGGCGATCGGCGCTGCGGGCGTTATTGGCAACGGCAGGGCGGGTTTGGTCGGGTCGTCTGGTGTTTCGAGGTTTGGCGCTGTGCGGAGGCTTTGGATTGGGATAGCGGGCTTTGTGGGGTCGTCCGGGGGGTTAGGTGTGGGTGTCGGCGACGGGCTTGGTTTATCGACAAAGTTGACTTGCCAGGGAGTTGGTCGATCGAGATCTACAACAATGCGATCGCCCGCTTCTATTTGTGCTTGCCGAATTCCGGTAACACTTGCAGTTTGAGAAGTAATTTTTAGAATATTCCCATCAGCAGATATCTCCCAGCCCGCAAGTCTAGCAAAATCTGTAACATCTAAGTAACGATACGGGCCTGTTGCCCGTGCTGCTAAGCTTTGAGCGCCGGTTAAAGAGACCGAAAACCACTGCACCGGTTGTTTGATACTGTCGGCGCTGCTAAGCAAATCCACTCCCGCACCTTGCATCAATCCAACGTCAGCAATCCAAGTTCGGAAATTCCCAGAAGTGCTGTTTGCCGGCTGCTGAGTCCAAGCTAGGGGCAGAATGCTGCCGTTTAGGGACACTTGGCGGCCTTGTCTAATTATCGAAGAGGGCGGTACAGATTGAGCCAAAAACTTATAGTCCGACAGTGGTTTCAACCCCTGTCTCATAGCTGAAGTTCTCTCAAGAGAACTATTTGTCAATATTTCAGTCGGTTTTAACCGACTTTCGCTATCAGCCAGGGAATTCATTCCCTGGCGAGCTCTCGAAGCATGAATCAGCCCAGCCCTCTCCCCCTGTTGTGCTCTTGCGGGTTGATTCCAGACTAAAGACGGGGCGATCGCCAGTACGGGTAAAATCGAGACTGACAATATTAGACGCCAATAGAAAAAATTACGTTTCACAGCTTACAACTCACTATTTCACTTCTAAACGCATGGGTGTCTAGAAACCCGGAATATCCGTATGTTTCTTCTTACTAAACTGAGCTAATTGCGCTAAACCCTACTACGAAATGCTCACCCCGGAATAGAAATCACAAACTCCGAACCATGACCCAGGGAAGAATTCACGAGTAACGTACCTCCATGTTTTTCCAGAACAATTTGGTGAGCGATCGACAATCCTAACCCGGTTCCTTGACCCACAGGCTTGGTTGTGAATAAGTGGTTAAAGATGTTTTCTTGGACTTCCGGCGACATCCCCACTCCATTATCCTTAATCCGAATCAAAACCTGATTTTTGGATTCGCTCAGAGCAGTTTGAACCGTAATTTGATTAGGTAGGGCTTTAATTTCACTAAAACTGCGATCCTTATTTGACTCTTCCAGAGCGTCAATGGCATTAGCCAGCACATTCATAAATACCTGGTTCAACTGTCCGGGAAAGCATTTCACTAGGGGCAAGTTACCATACTCTTTCACAACTTCAATCGCAGGGCGGAACTCGCTCGCTTTTAAACGGTGCTTGAGAATCAGCAGAGTGCTGTCGAGTCCATCATGAATATTGAAAGAAACGGGTCGATCGCTATCTGCCCTGGAAAACGTTCTCAAACTCGTACTGATATTGCGAATGCGCTCGACTCCCTCCTTCATTGAACCAATCAATTTGGGCAAATCTTCTCGCAAATACTCCAAGTCCATATCCTCAATTTCTGCTTCAATTTCCACTCCCGGATTGGGAAATTTTTCTTGATACAAATCAATCAAATTGAATAAATCCCCCACGTATTCTTGAGCAGGTTGCAAATTGCCGGCGATAAAGCCTACGGGATTATTAATTTCGTGGGCTACCCCTGCGACTAAATTTCCCAGAGCAGACATCTTCTCTCCCTGCACTAATTGCAACTGCATCTGTTTGAGATCCTTGATAGAGTGCTCTAGTTTTTGACCGTAATCCTGAGATTGTTGATAAAGCTGTTGAGATTGCTGATACAAGCGGGCGTTTTCCAGCGAGATGGCAGCTTGGGAGCACAGAATGTTGAGGAGGGCGACGCGATCGCCAGTGAATGCCCCTGTCGTCAGATTATTTTCCAAATACAGAATTGCCATCATTTTGCCTTGATGGATAATCGGAGTACATAGGATGCTCTTAGGTTGGTGCTGCTTGATATAGGGATCAGAAGCAAATATTAATTCAGTCTTGACATCATCGAAAACTAGCGTTTTCTGGGTGCGTTTGACGTAATTAATCACAGTCGGGGGAATAGATTCGCTCTCCTCAATCCCAATATTTTCTTGCAGAAGACAGCCTTGGCGATCGCTACAGTGGACGGCGATTGTCCAGTTGTCCTCTTCTTTCAAAATTAATACTCCTGTTTGAGCGCCTGCATTCTGAAGCGCCACTTCCATCAGGGTAGTGAGCAATTGTTCAAGCTTAATTTCGCTAGACAAAGCTTGATAAGCTTTGATAACTGTTGGTAAATCTATTACTGTGGTACTCGTACTGCCAGCAATTGTTTGGCGATGACTAGAAATCAATGAAGTCTCATGGGATGTAGTACCTTTCTCGAACGAACGAGCATTTTCCTGTTTCAAGATAGAAGCCAGAAGTTCGGGATAGCGTTGTTCTAGATCGTCGATTTTTGCTTTCGCTCCCCAACGAGCATAAGCATAGTAAGCATCTCTTAGATATACCTGGGCAACTTTTTCTTTCCCCCATACCAGGTAGAATTTAGCAGCCAATTCATTCGCCAGAGCTTCTTCGTTGAGATAATCGTTTTCTTTAGCAAGAAAAATGGCGCGATCGTAACTCTCCATCGCCTGCACATTTTCACCCAGCACTCGGAACAGTTCGGCTTCCACTAGGTAACATTTGTGCGAGAAATTCATGGGGGCGTTATTTGCCCATTTATGAAGGGTTTCCTGGTTGCTTTTCACTTTTTGCAGATGTTCTTGTTTCTCTTCCGATGAATCCACCTCGCTACACACTCCCAGCCGTGCTAGAGAGTCATAAAAGTAGAACATCGGCACATTGAGCATACCCGTTACCGCGTCTAAATACTGTGCGGCTTGCCGAGCATTTTCTAAAGCTTGCTCGGTTTCTCCAAACAGGTAACACACCAGCAGTTTATGGAAGTAAAAATAGTGGAGGCCGTTGCGATCGTTTGCTTGGATGTGAAAGGGGAGCATTATTTCTTCATTGTAGGCATCTCCCACAAATTGACATGGATTTTCCGATCGCCCCAGCAGATTTAATAAAGCCTGATGAACGATTTGAGTATAATTTAACGCTGCTTCTTGTTTAAATTGAACCAACGCATTGCAGTAAGTCGCTACCTCCTCTTCTAGTCCCGCAATTTCGCGACCGATTAAATATGAATATTGAGAGATTTCTTTGGCTGAATATCCTAATTCGAGTTCTCCTGTTTCCAGTCCTCTGGCGTAACCCTCTTTTAAAAGAGGGATGGTTTCTTTAACATGATGTTTACCATGTATGATGTGAACGCCGACTGTATAATATACTTTGGTTTTGAGGTAATTAGCATTAAATAAATCAACAATATTTAACGCCAATTGCCCAAATTCAAACCCAGTTTCAATGTCTTGAACTACACCGCTTAATACCAATCCATACAAACCGTAAGCAAAAGCAGATAAGGGAGCATTCCCATAACTAACCGACAACTGAACCATTTCGACAATAACCAGTGGCAGGAGAAGTGGAGCAGTGATGTAGGCTGGAGAAACTATAGCTGATAAAATTCGCAAGGCTGCTTGCTTTTGGAGATTTTCCATTTCTGGCAAATCAATAAAGTCCGCAATTTTTTTCCCAGCAAAAAGTGACGCGGTTTGCTCTAGTCCCTGCTGAATATCTGCCGGTGTTGGATTTTCTGGAAAGCAGATTCCCAAGAGTTTGAGAACTGCTAACCCCATTTCAACGGCTTGTTGAGGTTTGACTTGCGCCGTACAAGCAGAAAGCTCGATTTCATAAACTTTGACCTTATCCAGTAGCGTTCTGGCATTGTGTAGGACTAAAGCTGCTAATTCCTCCATGTCCTGAAAATCATAGCTCAGGTATGCGGTTTCTGCCCCTAATACGTGCAGTTCTAGGGCTGTTTCATAGCGCGTTTGCCAGCTATCGGCAGCTAGGATTTGCCTGCCAAAACTTAAATATTTGCGTGCTGCAGCATAAGCAGTAGCAGTCTTCGCCTTGCGTCCCGCGATCAAATTCAACTCAGCCAGTTGGTAACGCTCGGTTGGCTCCGTAATTAAATCAACACCATAATTCAACTGGTTGACTATATTAAAAATTTTCTCTTCCCTTTCGGTTGTTGGAGTATTAGTCAACAAAAGTTGACCAATATTGAGGTGAGTGGATTGTTTATGAGATTCTGGGATCAAAACGTAAGCTGCTTGCTGTACGCGATCGTGCAGAAATTTGTAATAACAGGATTCAGGATTCTGGAACCACGAGTCAGAAGTATTGCTTTCTCCTTCTGAATCCTGATTTGTGAATTCAAACTCGTCTGAAGTAAAAAACTTATAAACTTCAGTCAGTGGGAGAATCAACCCTGCTTGCAAAGCAGGCCACAAGTTGGCTGCCGTCTCGGACGAAGATTTTTCACAAACTACCGCCAGCGTTGCTAAATCGAATTCGTTGCCAATGCAGGCAGCTAACTTTAAAACTTCTTGCGTATCGAGTGGCAACTTTTGCAATTGAAGCGCCATGAACTCTACAACATCATCTGTCAGGGCTAAGGTTCGCACTGTGGCGAGATCGCACTGCCAATACCGCTCCTCAAAATTAAAGGTAATTAGCCCATCTTCATGCAAAGATTTGAGGAATTGCGTGCTAAAAAACGGATTACCTTGGGTTTTTTGATCGATCAGTTCTGTTAAGGGCATAGCCAACGCTCTAGAACAAACTAAAGTATCGGCAATCAAACAATTCAAATTGAAGCAATCGAGCGGTGCAAGGGTAATGGTGTTTACCGTAGCTCCCGTTTGTTGAATGTCGGATAATGTCAGTACCAAAGGGTGTACGGGGCTGACTTCGTTATCTCGATACGCTCCAATTAATAAGAGATAGTGGCGATCGCGATCGCTCATCAGAAGTTGAATCAAGTTCAATGAGGCTGAGTCGGCCCATTGCAAGTCGTCTAAGAAGATGACGAGGGGATGTTCTTGGGTGGTGAAGAGTTGAATGAACTTCTCTAATAAGCGATTGAAGCGATTTTGGGCAGCACTGCCCGAAAGTTCTGGTGCGGGTGGTTGCTCTCCGATAATCCGTTCTAGTTCAGGAATTACCTCAATGATTACCTGAGCATTCTCGCCCAATGCTGTCATAATTTGAGTTTTCCACTGCTCAACTTTAGCGTCGGTTTCACTCAACAATTGACCCATTAGATCGCGAAAAGCTTGTACAAAAGCTGAGAAGGGTTGGCTGCGCCCAAATTGGTCGAATTTGCCTTTGATGAAGTAGCCTCTAGCTGCGACAATCGGTTTGTGAACTTCGTTGACTACGGCGGTTTTGCCAATGCCTGAGAAGCCAGCCACCAGCATCATTTCCGCGCTTCCTGCACTCACGCGATCGAAGGCTGCTAGTAGGGAGAATACTTCGTTCTCTCTACCATACAATTTTTCGGGAATGATGAAGCGATCGCACAAATCTCGCTGCCCTAGTTTAAAAGAGGCTATTTCTCCAGTTTTTTGCCATTGGTACAAACAAGTTTCCAAATCAAACTTGAGTCCGATCGCACTTTGATACCTATCTTCAGCATTCTTTGCCATCAGTTTGCTAACAATTTCAGATAGGACCAATGGAACGTTATTGTTGAGGTGATGAACTGGAATAGGCTGCTTGGCAAGGTGACAGTGTACTAACTCTATCGGATCTTCGCTTTGGAAAGGCAACTGTCTCGTCAGCAGTTCGTAGAATGTGACTCCCAGAGAGTAGAAATCTGTGCGGTAATCAATGCCTCGGTTCATTCGCCCAGTTTGTTCGGGAGATATGTAAGGTAAAGTGCCTTCGAGGAGGTTGGGATTTTGAATTTCTTGGGTTTGGCGCGGCAACAGAGAAGCGATGCTGAAGTCAATCAGCTTAACTTGTTTGCTAACGGGGTTAATTAAAATGTTCGCCGGTTTGAGGTCTTTATGGATGATGTGGTGGCGATAAAGTCCATCAAGCGAGTTGGCAATTTGAATTGCAATGGGAAGAAACTCGTTAATGGGCAAGCCTTCCAGAGGTTCATTGCTGGCGAACACTAAACTAGCGAGGTAGCTATTTAAGGAAATTCCGCCAAAGTCTTCCATCACCAGAGCATAGTGGTTATGGTAAGTTTCCAGGCTGTATGCCTTGACAGTGCCGGGTATCTCTAAGTTTTTAGTAATGACAAACTGATTGCGGAAGTGAACCAATTCGTGGAAGCGGGGAAAGTCATTTCGCAGCAGTTTTATCACTACGGGCTGCTGATCGGAAGACCGACGGGCACGATAAACTAGAGTTCGATTGCCTGCGTATATTTGCTCGTTAATCTGATATCCTCGAAAAATATTTGTTATGCTAGCCATATCTACGTATTCCTACTGCTTCTGTCAAGCCTGAAGCTTTTTAGAGTTACTATCTACTATTTTCGCTCTATCGGCCGTGCTATTGATTAACTATACTTAGTTTAATCTACTTTGTACCTCAAATTATGAAAACGCCATTTAAAAAACAAGACTTAATATTTTAGGTAAGAGATATTGATACAGGAGTTGAGGCTAAGTAGAAAATGAAGGAGTATAACGCTGATTGAATGACAGCCGTTCATTGAAGAGGAAGTTAAGAATCTAATTAATAGGATAAAAAATAGGGGGAAAAATTCTTGCCTAGCTAAGTTAATTAACGATGCGTCTTGGTATTAGTTCAATGTCTGAATTGAATACTTAGACCAAGTATTTAATTCAGACAGGGTTAAGGTTAGAAATCCTGCATCAGCAAATCGCCTCAACGAATCAAGAATCAAGCGCGTCTGTAGACCTGAGAGTGTCAAAAACGTTTGTAGCTAAAAAAATACAAATTAGGGTTAGGGACAACTGTCAACCTTTTTCGACCAGACATCTTAGCCTCGGCTCTGGACGATCGCTTATAAGACTTGCACCCCAACTCTGACTGTAATGGGTGAAATTTTATCAATTTTTTGATAAACTTGATGTTCGCGGCTTGAGAGTTGACTTCACAATAAGACAGGTTTCACCAGTTGTGAACCGCGCTGCTACATTGCACCTACCGACTGAGCGGGCAGGTGGTTTTTGTGTCTGCGGGCGCTGACGAAAGCAACTCAACAGCGCAGCAAGCAAAATAACGCTAAAGTTACTATCTACCTGAGTCCGCAAGGCTACCCTTCCGAACTCAGGAAAAACCCACACAAAAAACTCGCGAAGCGAAGCTATCCCGTAGGGAATCCCCTGCAATGTATCTAGTTGCAGGGCGGCGATTTCCCAAAGAATCACAGCTTTTTAACAGCAGGGTATTCTAGGAGACATCTCCGAGAGGATGCGAGCGAGATAATTTAAAATCTGCAAACAGGGTTTCAGTGCTAAGTACAGGCCGCATAGACGTAAATTTTTAATCAAATCAGCTTCCAATGTGCTGTCTTAAAGTTTACTAGGCTCCCACCGCTCGGCAGCCTTCTGTCTCCGAGCTATAAAAACGTATCAACTACACAATCACGGAAATAACATTCAATCAACATGGGTAACACGATCGATCCAAACAGAAACGTGCATCAGAGTGAGCGAGGAACTCCCTATGCCGGCCAAAGCTGGTTAGTGGAAGAAAGAGATGCCTGCGGTGTGGGCTTTATTGCCAACCAAAGCGGCGAAGCTACGCACTCGATTATTCAAAAAGCACTCCCAGCTTTAACTTGTTTAGAACACCGTGGCGGTTGCAGCGCCGACCAAGATTCCGGCGACGGTGCGGGTTTAATGACCGCGATTCCTTGGGAATTGCTGGATGCTTGGTTTGCCGAACAAGGAATTGTGCCTCCGGCGCGGGAAAACTGCGGCGTGGGAATGCTGTTTCTGTCTCAAGATAAATTTCAAGCAACTATAGCGCGGCAGGTGGTTGAGCAAGTTCTGACCGATCGCGGGCTAACAGTTGTGGGATGGCGCAAAGTTCCCATTGTACCGTCGGTTTTGGGCGAGCAAGCGCTAGAAAATCAACCTCAAATCGAACAAGTAATTGTCAGTTCACCGCACTTAGCCGGAGACGAACTCGACAGACACCTATTTCTGGCGCGCCGCACGATCGGACACGCGCTGTCAAATCGCCCCAACTTCACCCGCGAAGACTTTTATACTTGCTCTTTCTCCTGCCGCACGATCGTCTATAAAGGCATGGTGCGATCGGCCGTACTAGCAGAATTTTACCCAGACCTGAAAAATCCCGCTTATAAAAGCTCCTTTGCCGTCTATCACCGGCGCTTCAGCACCAACACCCTGCCCCGCTGGCGCTTAGCCCAGCCGATGCGCTTGCTGGGACACAACGGGGAAATTAACACGCTGTTGGGCAATATTACCTGGATGAAGGCGCGGCAAGCCAATTTAGCTCACCCGAATTGGAGTCAAGCTGATATCGACACGTTCAACCCAATTGTCAATCCTGAAAGCAGCGATTCGGCAAACTTGGACAACGTGATGGAGTTGTTGGTGCACTCCGGTCGCACTCCCCTGGAATCCCTGACAATTCTGGTGCCCGAAGCTTACAAAAATCAGCCGGATTTGGCGACCTATCCCGAAATTGTCGATTTTTACGAATATTACAGCGGCATTCAAGAACCTTGGGACGGCCCAGCACTGCTGGTGTTCAGCGACGGCAAACAAGTAGGTGCTACGCTCGATCGCAACGGTTTGCGGCCGGCCCGCTACTGCATTACTAAAGACGGTTTGGTAATTGTGGCTTCCGAAGCGGGAGTTGTGGATATTCCCGAAGCAGATATTGTCGAAAAAGGCCGTTTGGGGCCCGGACAAATGATTGCAGTTGACCTGCAAACTCAAGAAATTCTCAAAAATTGGCAACTCAAACAGCGAATTGCCAAGCGGCATCCCTACGGCGAATGGCTGAAACAAAACCGCGAAACCTTGGAACCGCAGCCTTTTGCCGAAACAGCAACTCTCGACTCGCAAACGCTGTTAGCAACCCAAACTGCTTTCGGTTACACCGCCGAAGATTTGGACATGGTGATCGTCGAGATGGCGAGTTCTGGGAAAGAACCGACTTTCTGCATGGGCGATGACGTTCCCTTGGCTGTGTTGTCAGAAAAGCCTCAGTTGCTGTACAACTATTTCAAACAGCGGTTCGCTCAAGTGACAAATCCGCCGATCGACCCCCTGCGCGAGGGGATGGTGATGTCGCTGACGATGAATGTGGGCCTGCGGGGCAATTTACTGCAAGCAGTGCCGGAAAATGCCAAGCGGATGAAAATTGATTCCCCCGTACTCAACGACGCTGAACTGTCTGTCTTGAAAGACCAAAAGTCTTTCCTAGCTACGGAATTGTCAACGCTTTACAAAATTTCTGCCGGGCCTGGAGGTTTGAAGAGCGCAGTCGAGCAACTTTGTCAAGAGGCGGCTGCTTCGGTGCGCGAGGGTTCGAGAATTCTGATTTTGAGCGATCGAATCTCGAAGGCAGAAGGCGAATCTTCTGTTGGATTGAGTGCAGAATGCACTTATATTCCGCCCTTCCTGGCAGTTGGTGCGGTTCACCACCACTTAATTAGCGTCGGCCTGCGGATGCAAACTTCGCTGGTTGTGGATACCGCCCAATGTTGGAGCACTCACCACTTCGCTTGTTTGCTCGGTTACGGTGCGGTGGCTGTTTGCCCTTACCTGGCCTTGGAAAGCGTGCGCGCTTGGTGGTCTGACGCCAAGACTCAAAACTTGATGCAGCACGGCAAAGTTCCCAATATTACCGTCACACAGGCTCAAGCTAGATACCGCACAGCGGTGGAAAACGGCTTGCTGAAGATTATGTCGAAAATGGGGATTTCGCTATTGTCTAGCTATCAAGGGGCGCAAATCTTTGAGGCGATCGGTATTGGCGGCGATTTGCTCGATTTGGGTTTCAAAGGCACTGTTTCTCGGATCGGCGGTTTGAGTGTGGCGGAATTGGCTAACGAGGTAATGTCTTTCCACAGTCAGGCTTTCCCAGAATTGCACCTCAAAAAGCTGGAAAATTACGGCTTTGTGCAGTACCGCCGGGGCGGTGAATATCACATGAACAGCCCGGAAATGGCGAAGGCTTTGCACAAGGCTGTGACTACTTTTAACGAAGGAAGAAGGAAGAAGGAAGAAGGAAGTTCGGCAACGGATTCTGTAACGGATGTAACGGATGTAACGGATGTTAGGAAGAAGGAAGAAGGAAGCAACGGTAACGGCAATGGGGCCGAACCAAAAATGACACCCATGGGTGTCAAAAATTCTGACACGGCTTACGATCACTACGAGGTTTACAAGAAACTGCTCGAAAACCGCCCGGTAACGGCTTTGCGGGATTTGCTGGATTTTGTGAGCGATCGCCCTTCCATTCCCATTGAAGACGTAGAATCTGTAGCAGATGTGGTCAAGCGCTTCGCCACCGGCGGAATGTCTCTCGGCGCTTTGTCCCCGGAAGCCCACGAAACGCTAGCGATTGCGATGAACCGCATCGGCGGCAAATCCAACTCCGGCGAGGGTGGCGAAGACCCGGTGCGCTACAAAGTGCTAAACGATGTGAGCGAGGCGGGTTTCTCACAAACGCTACCTCACTTAAAAGGTTTGCAGAACGGCGATACAGCTTCTTCATCCATCAAACAGGTAGCTTCGGGACGCTTCGGGGTGACTCCTGAGTATCTGATGAACGCCCAACAAATCGAAATTAAAATCGCACAAGGTGCGAAACCGGGTGAAGGCGGTCAATTGCCAGGGGCGAAAGTGAGCGAGTACATTGCTTATTTGCGCCGATCAAAACCGGGTGTGACGCTGATTTCGCCTCCTCCTCACCACGATATTTATTCGATCGAGGATTTGGCGCAGTTGATTTTTGACTTGCACCAAATCAATCCGAAAGCAGGAGTTTCGGTGAAGTTGGTGTCGGAAGTCGGCATCGGGACTGTAGCCGCTGGTGTCGCCAAGGCAAATGCTGATGTGATTCAAATTTCCGGTCACGATGGCGGCACTGGTGCTTCTCCATTGAGTTCGATTAAGCACGCAGGTTCTCCGTGGGAACTCGGTTTGACAGAAGTTCACCGGGTGCTGATGGAAAATAAATTGCGCGATCGAGTTTTGCTCCGCGTTGACGGTGGTTTTAAAAGCGGCTGGGACGTGATTGTAGGCGCTTTGATGGGCGGCGAAGAGTACGGTTTCGGCACGGTGGCAATGATTGCAGAAGGCTGCATTATGGCTCGCGTTTGCCACATGAATAGTTGTCCCGTGGGCGTGACAACTCAACAAGAACACTTGCGGAAACGGTTCCCCGGAACGCCGGAACACGTTGTTAATTTCTTCTATTTCGTAGCACAAGAAGTGCGGAGTTTGCTGGCGAAATTGGGTTATAAGTCGATCGCAGATATCATCGGCCGTGCGGATTTGCTGAAAATGCGCGATGGGGTGAAACTAACTAAAACTCAAGCGATTAATTTGGATTGTTTGACGAAGTTACCGGATACTAAGAGCGATCGATCTTTCTTGATCCACGGCGACGTAAACACCAACGGGCCTGTGTTAGACGACGATTTGCTGGCGGATGCTGAGATTCAAAGTGCGATCGCCAATCACGGCACTGTTAGCAAGAGTGTAAAATTGGTGAATACCGATCGCACTGTAGGCGCAAGAATCAGTGGTGCGATCGCACAGCAACACGGTAACACTGGCTTTAGCGGTCAAATCACCCTCAATTTCACTGGTAGCGCGGGCCAAAGCTTCGGCGCATTCAATTTGCCGGGGATGACGCTGGTACTGTCAGGCCAAGCCAACGACTACGTTGGTAAAGGGATGCACGGCGGCGAAATCGCGATCGCACCGCCGGCTGGTGCGACTTATGATGCTTCTGAAAATGCGATCGTCGGTAACACTTGTTTGTATGGTGCGACGGGGGGAACTCTGTTGGCTGCGGGTAAAGCTGGCGAACGGTTTGCGGTGCGTAACTCGATGGCGAAAGCAGTCATTGAAGGTGCGGGCGATCACTGCTGCGAGTACATGACTGGTGGCGTGATTGTGGTGTTAGGAAAAGTCGGCCGCAACGTCGGCGCTGGAATGACTGGCGGCTTGGCTTATTTCCTCGATGAAGATGGGAGTTTCCCGGCTCATGTCAACGGGGAGATTGTGAAGATGCAGCGGGTTTGTACGGCGGCTGGGGAGGCGCAATTGAAGGAGTTGATTGAGGCTCAGTGCGATCGAACTGGCAGCAAGAAAGCTGAGAAAATTTTGGCAAATTGGTCGGAATATTTGCCTAAGTTCTGGCAAGTTGTGCCGCCAAGTGAAGCGAATTCGCCGGAGGCTTCGGAACAAAAGATTGCTGTGGAAGTTTAATTTTACAGTTGCTTAAATAGATGAGGGGCGACGCGAGTTGCCCCTTTTTTAATCAACTTTGCTGAATCAAGGTATGATAAACTTATAGTGCGATCGCAGACAAGCGAAAATGATTTATTTGATTTTGATACGGAACTGGAACATCTGCAAATTTTAGATAGTGAATTAGTAACTGAATTGAATATCTTAGCAACTTGCTGTTTAATTTAGAATAACAAAGACTTTTTCGTTTTAGGCGAGCCAAATAATGCCTTAATCTTGTCTTCTCACCCTCAACTCTTATCATATATGTTTTGCTAATAATCTGATCTCCATCGGGAATAAACTTTGGGTAAACTTTCCATCCATCTGTCACATAAAAATGGCATTTCCATTTATTAACAATCTCCCATAGTGGTTCAAAGGTTTTGGCACTATGGCCGCCTAAAACCCATCCTATAATACCTGGTTTAAAATGGTCTACTGCGGTCCATAACCTGGTGCAAGTTTTTTTTGAGCCAACAAATGTCTCTAATTCATCTAATTCTCCCACTTGTGGAGTTATTTCTGCCTCATAAAAATCTGACAAGAGTTTTCCTACTTGTTTGACCCAATTAATGATTGTCGTATGATGCACATTTTTGACTCTCCGAATTGCTCGAAAACCCAGGCCATTGACATACATTTTGAGACGTTCACGTTTCACATCTTCAGAATAACCTTTATGAGGTTGATAGCCCTCTATAAATTGTCTGCCACAACCGACACAAATATAATTCTGTTTACCTTTTTTATGACCATTTTTATTAACATGAGTTGACTGACATTCAGGACATTCTATAAGCTCTGCGTTTTGTGAAGTGTTATTTTTTGGCGCTCGTACTCTCAAATCATCATACCCTAATTCACCAACGCCGGCATTCTTTATCTGACGGGGGTAGTGTTCCTCACTATTAACCGTGATATCCCGGTCAAGCGGGTTTTTGAGATTGTTAATTATTGGCAAATATTGGCAGGTTTACCCGCCCCTTGTATCTTAAAAGAGTCTGTCAGGCGATCGTACCGATACTCAGGCGATCAAGCTGTCACTGAGGCGATCGACCTCATCATAGTCGATCGCGCACCTCGGTTCAGGCTCAAAATATACACAACTTAATATATACGGTGACTCTGCCGGATTTCGATGCGACTGATGAAATTCCGCTACCTTTGTGAGATTATGAAAAGAATATGAAAATTATTTAACGGTAAAACCAATGACTCACCCCGAAAACAGACCCAGCCTTCCTGAAGTCCACCGCAGCATCCCGGTTCCCAACAGCAAAGGCTTCTGGCGTACAATGCTGGCTTACGCAGGGCCTGGATATTTAGTTTCAGTGGGTTACATGGACCCCGGAAACTGGGCGACTGATTTAGCGGGGGGAGCAAAGTTTGGCTATGCGCTATTAACTGTGATTTTGCTATCTAATTTGATGGCAATTTTGCTGCAATCACTCTGCGTGCGTTTGGGAGTGGCAACGGGACGAGATTTGGCACAAGCTTGTCGAGATTATTTCAGTCCGCGAGTTAGTTTTTTGCTGTGGATACTTTGTGAAATTGCTATTTCAGCTTGCGATTTAGCGGAACTTGTTGGAAGTGCGATCGGACTGCAATTGCTATTTGGCATTCCCTTAGTTTGGGGTGTGTGCATCACTGCGCTAGATGTGATAATGGTGTTATTTTTACAAGGGAAAGGATTTCGTTATATCGAAGCTTTGGTAATTACGATTATTGCAATTATTGGCGGTTGTTTTATTGCCGAAATATTTTTTGCCAAACCAGATACCGGAGGAGTTTTACTCGGTTATGTTCCGAAGCTAGAGATTTTGCAAAATCAGGGAATGCTTTATATTGCGGTTGGTATTTTAGGGGCAACTGTGATGCCGCACAATCTTTACTTGCATTCGTCGATCGTGCAAACTCGTGCTTGGCAAGAAACCTCCGAGAAAAAATGGGAAGCAATTAAATTTGGCACAATTGATTCTACCGTAGCGCTGTCAATAGCTTTGTTTATTAATTCAGCAATTCTGATATTGTCTGCTGCAACATTTCACTTTTCGGGCTATCAAGAAGTAGCTGAAATTCAAGATGCTTACAAACTCCTTTCTCCGGTACTGGGGGTGAGTTATGCTAGTGCAATTTTTGCCTTTGCTTTATTAGCTTCGGGGCAGAATTCAACCTTGACTGCAACTCTAGCAGGACAGATTGTGATGGAAGGGTTTCTAAATTTTCGACTGCGACCTTGGTTGCGACGCTTGCTGACTCGACTGATTGCAATTGTGCCGGCTTTGATCGTAATTATCTTGTTTGGGGAAGGTAGTACAACTAATTTACTGGTTTTCAGTCAAGTGATTCTCAGTTTGCAATTACCGTTTGCAGTAATTCCCTTGGTAATGTTTACCTCAAACCGCAACTTAATGGGAGAGTTTGTGAATCCATTTTGGCTGAAAGCCTTAGCTTGGTTAGTGGCTAGTATTATAGTAGGATTAAATAGTTGGCTGTTATTACAAACCATTTTCTAGCAATCTGAGGCTAAATAAAACTACAAAAATAAAACCCGCCGGCGCGGGTTTCATCTTAAAGCTAATTGTTAATAAGTGCTAATTTCAACTACTTCTTAGGAACAAGAACCTCATTAGCGGCCACGGGACGCGCCGAGGAAGCAGTAGTTTTCAAAAGTGCGATCGCCTGCGCGTAGCAAGGATCGTCCTTAGTCGCAACCAACATCGGTTTGTTAGCTAATTTCAGCTTTTGTTCGTCTGTGATGTCCACCTTAACATCGGGAGTAACCCCCTTGTGGCTGATATCCGTACCGTTGGGAGTATAGTAGTGAGCGATCGTCACCGCCAATCCCGAACCGTCAGCCAAAGAATGCACCGACTGCACCAAAGCTTTGCCAAAAGTTTGGCCGCCCATCACAGTTGCGCGCTTATTATCCTTCAGAGCACCGGCCAAAATCTCGCTGGCGCTGGCAGAGTTATCGTCCACGAGCACCACCAAAGGCTTGTCAGTTATTGCAGTGCGGTTTGCGCGCATTTCCTGAGAATCGCCCGCGCGATCGACTGTGCGGACGATCGCCCCTGTATCCATCCACATCCGAGCGATATCAATACTCACTCGCAGTAACCCGCCGGGATTGCCCCGCAAATCCAAAACAAAAGCGTCAGCTTTCTGATCCGAGAGCTTTTTAATCGCCGCCTGCATTTGTTCGCCCGCGTGGGAGCTAAACTCTTGCAAACGGATGTAACCCACATTCTGACCGCCTTCATTCTTGAGGCTGTAGCGAACCGCTGCTACCTCAATTCTCGCCCTAGTCAGAGTGATATCAAATTCGCTTTTGCCCTCACGAGCAATCCGCAGCGTGACTTTCGTGCCTTCGTCGCCCCGAATTATCTGAGCCGCATCCGAGACAGTCATGCCTTTGGTAGTTTTGCCGTCAATCACCAAAATCCTATCGCCCGCTAGAATCCCTCCCTTCAGGGCCGGGGAATTTTCCATCGGCTCGACTACGGTAATCACTTTCGTTTTCTCGTCTTCTTCCAGCCTCATCCCCACCCCTGTCAGTTCCCCGGATGTCTGATTCGTCAGCGCTTCATACTGCTTCGGGTCCATGAAGCGGGTGTAGGGGTCGTTTAATTTCTCTAGGGCTTTGCGGAGGGCGGTGTAGGCAGCTTCGCGAGAGGTATAATTTTTGCTCAGCAGTTCTTGGCGGGTCACTTGCCAGTCAGTCTTGTTAAAGCTGCCATCAACATAGTCTCGGTTCACAATTTGCCAAGCTTCGTCTAAGACAGCTTTGGGGCTATCTTGAAGCTCGGCGCGGACTGATTGACTCAGCCCAGGAACGAGTAAAGATATCGAAGCGGTTGTTGCCATCGCCCCACTGAACAGGGCTGCCTGTAATTTAGAAAAGCGTCTGCGGGCTTGATTCATTGAATTTGGCTCAATTCGATTTTAGATTTTAGATTTGAGATTTTATATTGCTAAAAAATCTCACACTACTACTTCAACTATTGTGTGGAGGCTCCACCATCCCTTTGGACAGTTTAACGAGATTCATAGTCGATCGCCAACCAATTATTACTCTCTTTCAATAAACTTAATTTAAAACTTGGATTTATAAAGTGCCGTGGAAGCTAAAATCGAACAATTTTCGCGTAAGTGGTTGAGCCTGCTCCTTAATGGAGTTATCGGTCTAGCAGCGCTGGCGGGGGTCGTCGCCATGCAGTCTAGCGGGGAGTTGGGCGGAATGTCCCCAGTTGGCGTTCAGGGGCAGAAGCAGCCTTCTGGAATATCTGCTGCCCAGTTCAAGCAAGCTGCACAGCAAGAAGCGCAGCAAGAAGCCCTGCGGCTAAAAATGCTCAAAACTATTCCTAGTTTTGGATTTGACAATTTAATTGCAGATTGGACATTTCTCAAATTTTTGCAGTATTTTGGCGACGACGAAGCCCGAGATGTGACGGGCTACGATCTGAGCCAAGATTATTTTGACATAGTTACGCAGCGCGACCCGCGGTGGGCTGACATCTACCTGTTTCTTTCCACAGCTATTTCTTTTTATCAGGGAAAGCCTGAAACTGCTGTTAACTTTATAGAGCGTGGTACTAGGGCCCTTGCCGTTTCGCCGCAACTTCATTCCCAATCCTGGATAGTGTGGCGAACTAAAGGTATTGATGAGTTGCTGCTGTTGGGGGATATTCCCGACTCAATTCGCTCTCACGAAATGGCCGCTGATTGGGTGGAAGGAAGCCCGCAAGGGTCGAAATTGGCGCCGATGTTTCGAGCAACTGCTGAGTATTTGCGCCGAGATCCCGATAGCGTGCCGGTGCGGTTTAATGCTTGGAGCACAGTTTATGCTCAAACAACTGATAAGTTGGTGCGTCAAAGGGCGAAACAAGCTCTTGTGAAGTTGGGAGCTCAGGTGCAAAAAGATAAGGAGGGAAACGAGAGTTTTATTTTGCCGCCTCGAAAGTAAGCAGAAGGAAGTTCGGCAACGGATTCTGTAACGGATGTAACGGATGTAACGGATTTAACGGATTTAACGGATTTCAGTCCGATGGAAGTCGGAAGAAGGAAGAAGGGAAATGCAGTCGCAGTAATACTTTCAGATATCAAGAATGTCCTAAATGTCAAGGCGGTTGACTGTAATTCCCCTATCTAAAATCTCAAATCTAAAATCTCAAATCGGCTTGAGTTAGTTCGCGCCATTCACCGGGTTTGAGACCTTCGAGACGCAAATGCCCGATCGCACATCTGACTAGCCGTAGCGTCGGAAACCCTACTGCTGCGGTCATCCGGCGCACTTGGCGGTTGCGGCCTTCTGTGAGAGTCATTTCCAGCCAAGCTGTCGGCACGTTTTTGCGAAATCTAATCGGCGGTTCGCGGGGCGGCAAAGGTGGTTCTGCTGACAATAATTGCACTTTTGCCGATCGAGTCCGATAATCTTGAATTGTGACACCTCTCTCCAAAGCTGCGATCGCACTTGCATCAGGAATTCGTTCCACTTGCACCCAGTAAGTGCGGGGATGAGCAAATTTCGGGTCACTGAGGCGGTGCTGCATTTGTCCATCATCGGTTAGCAGCAACAAACCTTCACTATCGCGATCGAGCCTTCCTACTGCATAAATGTTAGGAATAGGAATATAGTCTTTGAGAGTGCTGCGTTTAGTTTCGCTGGAGTTGTCAGTGAATTGAGTTAAAACATCGTAGGGTTTATAAAATAGAATGTAGCGATAAGGCATGACAATTAAACAATAAAAATGTACCAACAGTGCGAGATAAAACTATATAACACCCTCAATAAACCCCTTCCTCTCTATCTTTTCTCCCTCCTCTGCGCCCTCTGCGCCCTCTGCGGTTCCCAAAAAAATAAATCTTATTAACCAACGATTCAAACCTGCTATAAATATTGAGCCTTTAAAACCCTCACCAATCTCAACTACCCAATTTTACCATGCCCGAAGCCACACACCGCGTTTGCATCGTCTTAGGAACTCGCCCGGAAGCGATTAAACTAGCCCCAGTAATTCAACTCTTCAAAAGTTCGCCAACCTTTGACACCCAAGTAATTTTAACCGGTCAGCACCGAGAAATGGTCGAACAAGTAATGCGAATGTTCGATCTAAAAGCCGATCGGGATTTAGCAATTATGCAGCACCAGCAAACCTTGACGGATATTACATCCCGGAGTTTGCAGGGTTTAGAAGCCTTGTTTAAAGAATTGCAGCCCCACATCGTCTTAGTACAGGGCGATACAACGACAGCGTTTGCCGCTACTTTGGCTGCATTTTACCAGAAAATACCCGTAGGTCACGTAGAAGCCGGATTGCGCACAGACGACGTGTTCAATCCTTACCCCGAAGAGGCTAACCGACGGTTGATATCTCAGCTCACAAGGCTGCATTTTGCCCCGACAGCGCTGGCCCAAGAGAATTTAGGGCGATCGGGCGTTTTGGGAGAAATTCACCGTACAGGCAACACAGTAATCGATGCTTTGCTTTCTGTCGCCAAACGCGAACCAGAATGCAACATTCCTAACTTAGATTGGAGCCAATATCGCACTATCTTAGCAACTGTTCACCGTCGCGAAAATTGGGGAGAACCCTTACAAGGAATTGCTCACGCATTTCTCCAAATCTTAGATAAATTTCCCGATACAGCCTTGCTCTTACCTCTACATCGAAATCCCACAGTCCGAGAACCTTTAAAAGCTCTTTTGGGCGACCATCCCAGAATCTTTTTAACAGAACCATTGGATTATGCAGAATTAGTAGGAGCCATTCAGAGATGTCATTTAATCCTCACAGATTCCGGCGGCTTGCAAGAGGAAGCACCTAGTTTGGGCAAGCCCGTTTTAGTATTACGAGAAACCACAGAAAGACCAGAAGCAATTTCTGCAGGTACTGCTAAACTTGTAGGTACAAATTCTGATACAATTTTCTCGGCAGCGGCAGAATTGCTCAGCAATTCCGAAGCATACAACGCAATGGCAATGGCAATTAATCCCTTTGGTGACGGTTTGGCGGCTTCGCGGATTTTGAAAATTGTTGAAGAGTATTTTAGTTAACTACTCCATCGCGAGTTGGGCAGTTGAAGCCGTAATTAAACAAATAAAGTCCCCGCAGAGGGGGACTAATTCCTGTTAAAAAAAGTCGGTTTCTGCCTCCCTTCCCGAATTACCAATCCCCACCGCCACCCCCACTACTAGAATCGCTGCTACTACTGCTACTGCTGTAGTCGCTACTGCTACTGCTGTAGTCGCTGCTACTGCTGTAGTCGATACTGCTACTGCTGTTGTAGTCGCCGCCACCGCAATAATCGCTACTGCTACTGCTGTAATCGCTACCCCCACCGCCACCGCTGGAGTCGCCACCGCCAAAGCTACCCCCGCAGTCGCTACTGCTACTGCTGTAATCGCCACCGGCACCGCCACCGTTGGAGTCGCCACCGCCAAAGCTACCCCCGCAGTCGCTGTTGCTAATACTGTAGTCGCCACCGGCACCACCACCGCTGGAGTCGCCACCGCCAAAGCTACCCCCGCAGTCGCTACTGCTACTGCTGTAGTCGCTACTGGTACAGTAATCGATGCTGTTACTGCTGTAGTCGCCAGCCCCACCACAATAGTTGTGATTGTTACTGCTGTAATTGTGATTGTTACTGCTGTAATTGGGACTGTTAGTGCTGTAATTGCAATTGTTACTGCTGTAATTGCGCGGATAACAGCGGTGGCGGTAACGAGATATCCGAGAAAATAAGCTGCGAAATATCCTGAAAATAATGAAGCAAGGTATAAACGCTATGAATGCTATGAATGCTATGAATAACAACCCAAGTAAGCCATAGACTAAATTCGATGAATCTTCATCTGTGGATGTACTATTGCTAATAACTGGCGATTGACTAGGTATTGGTGACGGTTTCAGCCCTTGAGATGGTACGATTGGAGCCAAAGGCAGCGTGGTTTGAGATTGAGCATTTACCGTCGTAGTTTGTAAAACATTTACTAACGCCTTTGTCCCGGCTAATGTGCCCCCGTCAAAGTCCTGCTGTTTAAATCTGGGCGTAATTTCGGTTTTAATAATACCCACTACCTTCGCATCCGGCAAAATGCTTTGAATGCCAGAACCTGTTTCAATTTGAACACGGCGTTCCCCCGACGAAATCAACAATAAAATTCCGTTATTTTTACCTTTTTTGCCAATACCCCAAAAGTTAAATAATTCTGTAGCAAATGCTTTTGGTGTCGCCGATGGCTTAGTTTCAGGAACTGTCACAACACCGATTTCTGAGCCGTTTTTTGCCTCTAAATCCGAAATCATTTGATTGAGCTGAATTTCGGTGCTGTCGCTGAGAATGTTTGCCTTGTCCGTTACCCAAGTGTTATTTACTTGACGGGGATTCGGTACTTCTTGTACTGTTATAGCTTGGCTCGTTACGGGAAATGCAATTGCCGAAAAGCACAGCAAAATGCTGCCGATTAATTGTTTATTGCTAAATTGTAACTGCATCGCTTCAGTCTCCTGAATAACTGCTAGTCTGAAATTGACATATATCTGTCCGCCTAATTACAATTAAATAACCAGCTCACTGTCGTGTCAATTCATATTATTCAGAAGTTGGGTTCATAAAACTCATAATTTTAGGTACGCCATAAGCGCTTTACATTTATAGTCTAGGACGCAGGGGTGGCGAGAAACCGGGTTTTTAACCAAAATAATTGCTGAAACCCGTCAATTTCGGTTCAAAAACCCGGTTTCTTAGTTGGCGAGTGCGAACTAATTTAGATATTTTAAGGAGAGGGAAGTTGTGGCTGAAAATTTCTGCTGCCTCTATAACCGGATAAAATAGCCAGTTTTTCCAAAGATTGCCGACCCGTGTAATATTTACCCCGAATTTCCCAAGTGGGATAAGCTTTAATATTGGCAGCTTTGCACAAATCCGGTTGAGCATCTTTGCCTCTGGGATCGCACTCAATGTAAGTAATCGCGGTAAATGCTTCTTTGCCGAAAAGTTCTTGTTGCGTGTGACAGTTAGGACACCAGTAAGCACCGTAGAGTCTAGCTTTGATTGTCTGCAAATGGGTTGCTAAAGCTATTTGATCCGGCACCGATTCGCTGCGAATAGGTGGCGCTTCTTGTTCGGTAAGAGGCTGTGTGAAAGGGGGAGGAGGAGGGAGGGTTTGTGCTAATTTTTGAGTGGGTTTATTGCTGAAACTGAACTGTGCAATTCTTCCGTCTGCTTTGGTAGTGACGAAAATCCCCAAAGTCAGGAAAATGCCGATCACACAAAAGTTGAATTTGCTTACTCTCATCTTGGATTTCATCTTGGATTTACTAGGATTTCGCGAGCTTGATTCATAGCCTCTACAGCATTGTTTACCACAAATATCTTAAATTGTGCTAAACCTTTAAAAAAAAGTTGACTTTCGGCGCTGTGATTTAACAATATAACTTGTTTGTTAGCTTTCAGAGCGAGGGCGATTTCCGAAGCAGTGCCCGTGCCCATACCGCAGGCAATTATTACGTCAGAAGAAAGAACGTTAATGTTATTTCTGGCGTTTCCCATATCGGTGACAATGGCAATATCTACAGATTCAGAAAAGCCGCGAGTGTCATTTCCCGGAAGGATGCCGACTGTTAAACCGTTAGCTGATTTTGCTCCTTTGTTGGCGGCATCCATGACGCCGACATTTCTGCCACCAGTTAGCAATATCCATCCTGCTTCGGCGATGAGTTGTCCGAGTTGATAGGCGTTTTCTAAGTCTGTTGATGTGGCACTCTCGCCGGGGCCCATGATGCCAATGATGATTTTTTTCATAGTTTTCGGGTGAATATGGTGTTATTAATACTTGCTAGTTTTTTTGCACTTTATCTACGAATGTATGTTATCATAAAAATAGTGGCTTTCTAAAAACCGCTTTTGACACAACTAACTTTCTAAAGCTTCCTAGTATTTTTACTATGAAAGAGCAAACATTTAAACTAGATGAATCTCAGATAAAATTTTTAGAACTCTGTCAAAACTATGGATTTAAAGATCCTAGTGAATTGGTTAGAATAGCGATTCAACGGTTGGAATTAGCGTTAGAAACCGAGCAGTTGAAAGAATCGGCGATGCTCTATGCGGAAGTCTATGCAGAAGAGACAGAGTTACAGGAATTGGCGGCATTAGGTTTAGAAGAATGGCCGAAAGAATAAAACTGAAACGGGGGCTAATTATTGAAGTCAATCTTGAGCCTACTAGGGGTTCTGAAACTGGAAAAATTCGACCTTGCATTATTGTGACTAACAATACTTATAATGAGAGAGTTCCTATAATTCAGGTGGTTCCAATTACTGCTTGGAGTGAAAAGAAAGCCAAGATTAGAACAATACTCCGGACAGTTTTTAAAGAGGGATGCGATGCCTTCGGCAACCAATGCTTACGCAATAAGGCAGAGAAGTGAAAAAAGTGAGTGCAATCGG
>NZ_JAUBVF010000155.1:0-1539 GCF_036705685.1 Microcoleus sp. AT3-A2 | reverse complement strand
AATCGCAATCTTTGGCTCAGATTCATTGATATTTTCCTCGCTTTTTTTTACTATAGCATTTTCTGTACTCTTTGAGCGGGAAAGGAGTAAGATGGGAATTAGAGAGCGATACCACTTTATTTGAGAACCACTCCATTTGTTTGTTGTTGAAGTAGCCAGCAAGAAAATACCATGAGCTGAGCCGGCTTGTGTCAGTATCCAAATTCGCTTGGCTTCATTACGCTCTTGATACCCCAATGAAACTAGAGCTTTGTTGACTAAATCTGGCTTGATTTTGCACTCTAAGTTATCTGTGAGTATTGCTGCTAGTTCCGTTACTGTCATCCCAACTTCTGTCAAAGGGGAAGCTGCACCAATCAGTTGTTTTGCCGTCTCTGCTACCCCTTTGAGTTCTGGGTACATAGAGGCCAGCGAGTTGAATTTAAACTGGGCGATCGCGGACGCACTCAGTCCGGTATCTTGTAGCCAAGCTACCAAGTGGTCTATCGTCTCTATGGCGGCAGCAATTTTTTCAGAAGTGGGCATCTTTGCTCGCTTAGTTTTCCATATCGTGATCTTGACAGCATGGCGATATATCTAGCGGGACTTAAACAAATTTAAAGCCTAAATAAAGCCTAAATTTGCTTTATATGCACCAAAGATGCTAGCGAAAACTAGAAAGTTTTAGGCTTCTGTTCGAGAAGATACCCCCTAACGGGAGAAGTTGAAAAAAAATTAACTTCTCAAAGGTTATGGACTCTAACACCGCTTTAATCGGTCTCTCAAATATTTGCTCTAAATCTGACAACACTCCCCCCAGTGAAGTTAAAGAAGTGGTAGCGGTAATTTTCCCTTTTCTCACTCCGCCTCCTTCCGATCAACTTCCCTTTAAAGTAGGCGATATCATCAAAACTGGTAAGCATTACGGTACTGTCACTTCTCTAAATCAAACCGATCGACCTGTAAGAATTACCTGGGATGCTAGTAACAGCGAAGACAGCTTTTCTTGGAATTATACACTTGATGAAATTCGTGTCCTCAAAATCTCCCTTGTGCCTCAGTTTATTCCTCAAAAAACTACTGGAGAACTTCCAGCTTGCACAACCATCGTACTTGCTAATTCGCAACAGGTACAATTCAGTAACACAACTATTTTTCAAGTAGAATCGCTGACTGAACACCACATTTTCATCTCGACTCTCGACCAATCTTATCTCTTTCCTATTAAATTGTTTCCAGGCTTCCCGACAAGTTGTACCATAGATATTCCTGCACCTCAGCAGTTAAAAGTCGCTCGCAGTTTGTCTGTTGCTGACCTCAAAATCCGAGCTAAGACGTATTTAGCTCTCGAAATACCCGACAACTTCTTAGAATTCGCTATGCCAATTCAAAAACAGCAATTCAAAGAAAAACTGGCTCGACAATTGAGCGAAGAAAATTACGAACTTCTAGAATTTAACATAGCTTGGGAAGAAACCTGGAAGCAGGGTAAACGCATCTTAACTGGAACCCAAAATATGCTACAGTTAAATCCGACTAAGTTTCAATGTAGTTTGTTGT